>DUGF01000002.1 GCA_013331535.1 Microcaldota archaeon
CCCTTGCCCTTGTTTCAGCACCCAATACCTGTCCAACTGCATAAACCACTGCTGCAGCAACTACAAGCAGCATCATGCCGACTGCCAGAGCATTCTTCACTGTTAAAAACATACACGCCAGTGTCGATGCGATATTTTGGGCTGCATTTGCTGCTGCAAAGTTTAACCCAAAAAGTCCAACCAACACCAATGCCATAATAATATAGTTTCCGTATCTCATAGTGTAATCCCTCTTTAGCACTTTAATTTTGTTTTTTATTTGCTTGCCAATGTTTAAAAAGGTTCGTCTCTCTGTGGCTTTATTCTATCCTATTCAGAACCAACTAAATACTGATTGAGGATCATATGTTTTATCCCCAATTAAGTATCCCGAGACAGAAATGTTTTTCNNTTCTATTGGTCGCAACGTTCATGAGCATGTACAAAATGCAATGCATTTTGTATCAGACAAGTTCGCTGATGCGAACTTGCAGATGTTCAGGAACGATTCGTCGTTCCTGACATACTGAACCAACGTCTGAAAGCATTCGCCTGAAAATCGGCATTACTTAGTTGGTTCAGTATATGGTTCATTTACAATCATTTGTACCACCCCGTCTAAAATACAAATGTTCAATATCAGTTGCTGGTTGCATACTTTTGTTCAATCCAATTCCCAAATAACTCATCCGATAAAAGTGATCAAGTTTGTTTTGACTTTGTTTACTCCATCAATTCCCCTGATTTCTGTTTAACAATCAGCTCTCCACTGTTTGCACAGTAATCTCCGCCGATGGCACCCTCTCTTGATGAAATTATACTTTCAGCATATTTAAACAAACTGCCCGCCTTCTTTCGGTCAATCTACTGACCGACATGGTTGTGGGAGAACTTATTTTTCAAACTCAAAATGCAAAACTCGGGACTCTGGACGCAAAACAATCTTACTTCATCGCCTCTCTTACCCTTTTCTTGGCTATGCTCATGGCAGCAGACCTTGCATACCCGCCCTTTGTTTTTGAGAGTACAAGCTTTGTATTTGCAACTATTCTGTTTTTTACAGTCTCAAACATTTCCTGCTCGCTCATTCCCTTCCATTCGCAATAAGATGAAATCACTCCACCAGCATTTGCAAGGAAATCCGGAACCACAAGCGCGCGTTGGGAGAGTTTTTTCTCTATTGCGGGGGTCATGGGAATATTCGCTGCTTCAACAACAATCTTTGCCTTAACTTCGTTAACGTTTCCGGCATGAATGACATTCGGCCTTGCGCCAGGAACCAGCACATCTACTGGCAGTTTGAACAGCTCAGCACCGTCAAGGAGCTTCGCGCTCCCGGCACCGTGCGGGCTTTGATATTTAGTAACCGTTCCCTCCTTTGTTTTGGTTTCCATTAATTTATTATAATCCAATCCCTTTTCATCATAAATTGTTCCGCGTGAATCTGAAACCGCAACAACCTTTGCTCCTTTCTCAGTTAAAAATTTCATCGTGAACGTTCCAACATTTCCAAACCCTTCTATTGCCACAGTAGTTGAGTTCGGATCAATTCCTTTAAATGAAAGCGCTTCCATTGTTGCAAGAAATACCCCGTATCCGGTTGAGCCCAATTCATGTGGCAATCCACCCATTCCCTTTGATTTGCCGGTTGTTGCCATTGGATTTCCAATCTCATTTGCCAGAATATCCATCTCTTTTTCAGTAGTGTTCATGTCTGGTCCGGCAATATATGCGGCTGGAATCAACTCCTTAATTTTTCTTGCAAATGCGCGTATATAAGCTTCCTTATCAACCTTTTTCGGGTCAGCACAAATCCCGCTTTTTGCTCCTCCAAAAGGCAAATCTGCGAGAGCGTTTTTCCATGTCATTGCGCGTGCCAGTCCCATGACTTCCTTAGTAGTAACGTCCGGCACAAATCTGCATCCACCTTTTCCAGGCCCTCTTGCAGTGTTATCTACAACTACTACACCATGCATTCCGGTTTTCTGGTCATATACTTCCAAAACGCGTTCAGGTCCAAATTCGTCTGTTTTGATTCTTGTTGCCATAAAAATTTCACCCCATATTTTTCATATCGAAATTTTTATACTGTCGAAAATCTCTGATTTTCTCCATGCCATATCAATCACTTCCCTAAGCGGAAAATTTGAAATTAAAATCCGAAGTTGTATTTGCAGCAATTAGTATGCAAAATTTATAAATATATGATGCGGACTAAATGTTTGCGAGGCAAAAAAGCGGAGAACGTAAAGAAAAAAGATCAGAAAATTGTTTTCCAAAACCTCCTACCTTCCATCCCATTCCATCCAAGAGTTCTATCTCCTAATTTTTGAGCATCCATTTCCAAACAGGCATGATTGTTATCTTTTTGCCCTTGGTTTTTATCTCATCTTCCGAATCCATAGTTAGGATGAGGCCATTATTTAGGTTGAAAAATTCCATGGCAGCCACAAGTCCGTTTATTTCACGGTCTCTATTTTCAGGGTTAATTACATACGCTACTTGGATTGCTTCTATAATATTTCCTTTTTTGACTACTATAAAATCGCATTCTTGGTTCTTTTCAGAAACATGGTAAAATATGCTTTTGTTCTCGGTGTCCGCGCTTCTCCTAAACAATTCTATAAACACGCTGTTTTCCAGTATTCTTCCGTAGTCATTCGGTTCTGATGAGAGGAAATGAACATACCCCATATCGAATAGATATACCTTCGCCTTTGAAATTTCGCTCTTTTTGAAGGATTTTGAATATTCCTTGACATAGCCGACCATGAAAACGTCCTGCAACGATTTAAGAATTATATACAGATCCTCCAGACTGTAAGGGATTTTGTTTGACTTAAGATATTTCTCCAATGCAGAAATTGAAAATGTCCGACCAAAAACATTAAGTGCATATTTTATTACGATATCCACGAGCTTGATATTCTTGAGTTTTAGGCGATCCACCAAGTCCCTGTACAATATAGAATCAAAATAGCTATTTATCAGCTTGTTCTTGAGTGGCATTGAATCAGCCAGTACCATCTCAGGAAAGCCTCCATAGTCCAAATATTCGCGGAAATATTTCTTTATTCTGAACGCCTGATTTCCGTACTCGAAGTTTTTTTCCAGTTTGATGCCATTAAAGCGAAGATACTCGGAAAAAGAAAGCGGCAGAAGCAGATATGACAGCGATTTACCTCGTAGAGATGTTGCAATCTCCCTGCTGAGCAATTTTGAATTCGAACCCGTGATATAAACTGGGTAGTGCTCATTAAGAAGCGATATCACGAATTTTTCCCACCCATCAATGACCTGAATCTCATCAAAAAAGAATGAGAGTTTTTCGGTTGAGAGTAACTCTTTTGAATAGTCCACTATTTTATTTAAGCCGTTGGCATCAAGTCCGGATAAAAGGTTGTCTTCAAAGTTTATCAGTACCCATTTGTCCGCACTTTTTTTCTTTATGAGCAAATAGAGATAAAACGTTTTGCCTGCTTTTCTTGGCCCTACTATTACGTTAGCCTTATCAAATTTTGTTTCGTAAACCTCCAAATCTCTTTCCAAAATCTTCTCCGGTATCAGACCACGATATTTTAGTATTACTCGTTTTATGTTATTCTCATCCATGCTGGTAATCTGTAGAATAAGTATTTAAACCTTACGCTTTTCCGTAGGAAAAATGGCATTTTTCTTACCTTTTTCCGTAAGAATTTCGTTCACAAGAGAAATGTCAGACTACGCGTTTGGGAAATAAAAAACAGAAAAAGAAAAATAAAGAAATTTCAAACGCGTTCGCATTCAACTTACTTCTTTGAAGCAAGCGTGTAAACGGATTTTATTGCGACAACCACTGCCGCAGGCGCAACGAATGCTGTAAGTGCACCTGCAAACCCGGAAACCGCGCCCTGTACTGCTGCACCGAATAGCGTAAACGCATTGCCCAATGCTGCTGCGGATGCTATCAATACCAATGCTGCAAGCAGGAACGAGTTAATTTCTTTGTCGGTTATGTTGAGCAATCCGACAATCAAACCAAGCAATGCAAGCAATGCCATCAGCAAGCCAAGGAATGGCTGCACGAATGTTGCGAATACCCCTACTAGTACGGCTATTACCAAGCCTGCAAGAAATGCATATTCTCCATATTCTTCTGCCATAATATCACCTGCTTCCCAATCTCAGAACAAGTTTAAAAAATTAACGGATTCGGGGACTTCAAAGTAACTCAGTTTTATCAGTGACGTGAATGCTCCCGCTATTCGCTTTAACTTTATCCTGAGACAAAAAAGTTTTTGTCTCAATCTATGTCATGAACGTCCGATAAAACGGCAATCCGTTTTATGGATGTCATGAACCCGATCCGTTCATGAGCATGTTCAAGGTCGAAACGTCGACCTTGACACCATAGAACGGTTCTCCGTTCTATTGGTCGCAACGTTCATGAACACTTTGAGAACGTCGAAACGTTCTCAAATCCCCAAAAACGAAACGTCGTTTTTGAGGTGCTCAGGAACGATTCGTCGTTCCTGACATACTGAACCACCTGGGTAAAACCTAGATTTCAAAATCGGTATTACTTATTTGGTTCAGTATATAGAGCAAACAAAGTCGGGTCAGAACAAGTTTGCGCTTCACCCTTCGGGTTCGCGCGGATCACTACGAGAAAACCCTGATTTTTTGTCGTTTTCCTTTTTTCGCAATGTTTATAAACAATCAATGAATACGTATAGCGGGATAACTATGATTTCATCTCGTCTTTGGCATGTCGGATTATTTGGGATTTTATTTGTTTTAATTCTGGTGAACGTAGGGTTTGCGGATACTGTAGATACTGTAACTAGTTGTTCGGTTTCGGAGTCAGGGTATTCCATAGATATTAAAAACACAATAACTCTCATAAATTCCAGTGGAAAGGTCTGGACTATTGAAGACAAGTGTGCTGGTTCGGCTTCCGTGAAAGCCGCATTCTGTGATAATTCCGCTAATGAAAAATTTAGTATTAAATTTTTGGATTGTAGTGGTAAGGGTTACTCGTGCAAGGATGGTGCATGCGTGGCAGGAAAAAACAGCTGTTCTGATACTGATAACGGACAGGACTTGACTACAAAAGGCACTGTAACTGCCACTGGTGGAGACGGCAAAGTAAATACATCCACAGATTATTGTCCAGGCCTGAGTCCTTCAAAAACGGTTATAGAAATGTCTTGCAATGCTAACAACATGAATGTAACAACATGGTCTGACTGTCCTTCTGGAACATCATGCAAGGAAGGTGCATGCGTTGCACAAGTAACCAACACCTGTTCTGATAATGATCCAACCCAGGATATAACAATAAAAGGAACCATGAGCGGAACCAATTCTTCCGGGGAATATTCTCAATATGATTTTTGTTCCGGTTCTGATTATATAAATCAATACGCTTGCAAATCTGACAACAGTGGAGGAGTCTACTCGCAATCAAAATGTTCATCTGGAACCTCATGCAAAGATGGCGCATGCGTAAAACCCGATTCAACCCCGGTGGCAAATTAAACTCCGGTTGGGGATGGTTCCTCAACACCAGCAGTAACCTGCAAGCTTCAGAACTCCCCTGCAAGCTCATCAAAGAAAAATACAGTTACATGCACTGACGGCCTTAGCGTGACAGACTATTGCCTTGACACTAAAAAAGTTGTGGATTATTCGGTGTCAAAAAACAAGCTTGTAAACAAAACCATCAAATGCTCTACGGGTAAATCCTGCAAGGATGGTGCATGTGTGAAATCATCATCAGGTGATGAGGGTGCGGGTTTATCATGCACTGATTCAGATGGTGGGATTTCAACAGCAATAAAAGGTTCAATCTCATACAAAGAGATGTTTGCAACCGAGCCAAC
>DUGF01000011.1 GCA_013331535.1 Microcaldota archaeon
ATTACTAAGCCACCGACGATCGAGCACATATTGTGCGAGAGATTTGCCCAACAGGGCAAACAGGGTGGCTGAATGAAATGAAGCCCCCGACGAGAATCGAACTCGTGACCTCGTGCTTTTCGTTTTTCCGATGAAACGCTTTTTGCCGCGCAAAAAGGGTTCTTACCAAGCACGCGCTCTACCGCTGAGCTACAGGAGCAATATTAGCAACTTGTAATCCAACTTTGTGCCGGCTAGCCATTAAAAACATTTACGTTTAATCAACCCGTGTACAAAACTATTATGGCATAGTATATACTGAACCAAATAAGTAATACCGATTTTGAAATCTAGGTTTTACCCCGGTGGTTCAGTATAGATTGAGACAAAAACTTTTTTGTCTCAGGATATGGAGGACGAGCATATATGGATATTAACGACGAGATTTTATTTTCAGGGGAATTCAAGGACTTTAGAAAAGGGATTTATTACTCCCTTAGGGGTGCTTCTGAATCTGATGTTGCATCAGCTATTGCAAACATATTAAATTCCATAAACGAGCCGGCATTTGATTTTTCCGGAATCAATACGAAAAAAGTCCGGGATTTCATAAAGCTGAACGGAAGCGGACTTCCGGCAGTCATCTCGTTCTTGGAGTCAAAAAAACCAGCTGAATTAAGGGCAGCCTTGATCGATGCCGCAGGTAAAAATACTCTTTTACCAGCAGCCGAATGTTGTTTTTTCTACGAGCTTTTCAAGTCTGCGGGCGTGGCCTGTTTTCTCACTTCTTCAATGTTCAAAAGTGCAATTAAGCCAAAGGAAGAGAAACCCGGGGACCAGATAGTCTTTATAGGGCATTACAAAGATTGGGCTGCAATAAAGAAGCTTAGTATTAATCAGAAAACCGAGGCATGGGAAGTTTCTGGGATCCTTTCGGGAATTGTTTTTTCTCTTGTCCCTAAGGTTTTCCAGTTTGCCGGAGCATCTGATCCAAGCGTGGAAGTTTTGAAACTCTGTGCAGGAAAGCGGAAATCATATGTTAATGTTATTGACATGCTGAAGCAGATACATCCGGGTGGGAACCAATTTCAGGATGCATTTCTTTTGCTCCGTATGATGGAAACTCTTGGTTATAAACCATATGCTAACCCGGAAATGTTGTGCAAAGAATATCCTGACATAAAACCTCCAAAGGTCAAAGGCAGAAAGCCGAAGGAGTGACAATCTTTCCCGGAGGTCTGAAAGATAACCTTTAAATCCAGTCGTGTTCTTATTCATTCTAAGTTTTAGTTTTTTATTGAGGTGTATCTATGCCAGAAAAAAGACCATTTGATGTATTGAACAGTTCGTTGAACAATACGGTAGTTATCGGCCTTAAAGGCGGAGTAGAATTCCGCGGGGTAATGGCTGCTTATGATGTTCACATGAATATAGTGCTTGATAATGCAGAGCAGATAGTGAATGGCGAAGTAAAGCGCGGAATGGGAACCATCCTGTTGCGCGGAGACAGCGTCATTTATATCTCACCGTCATAATTTCCCTGTAGTCACGCTATCGCAATTCCCTCCGAGTCCAAAATTTTATTTTACTTAGGGCTCGTAGCTCAGAGCCCTTTTGACATAGGGATTATTCAGGGCAAAAGTGCTTCACCCCCAAAGCCTTGAGTCTTTACTAGTCAATTGGGCGTGTATAAGCAGAGCGTCCGCTTGGCGGAGCCTTTTGACATAGTCTTTATAAGGGCAAAACGCTTCAGCGAAAAGCCCTGAAGAAGCAATATGTCTGGTTCCAGACTGCGGAAGGCCGAGGGTGCGAGCACAAGCCTTTTGGATTTCAGGTTTACAAGGGCAAAAGGCTGGTGTGTATCCAAAACCATGAGGATACGTCGTTTCCTGAAAGATATTTCAATTACTGATTTTTATGCAACCTAGAAAAAACATGCTAAATTTTTGCCGGTTTATGCCTTAAAACTTGCTGCTGATTTGAAAGCAGACAGGCAACGAAGCGATATCGCCAAAGAAATGTTTCAGAAGCATGGGCTTGGTCAAGATACTACCAAAGAATACTTAGCTACTTATTTTCCTCAGCGCGAATTAAAGGTGTTGCCTCCTGACAAAGTGAATGCTACGATTGATGAACAGTTATGGGGATACCGTGAATGCGTTAAAAATTCAGAAGACTGGCATGCCATCGTACAAAGAGCCGAAGAAACACGAAGAAAAATTGGTAAAACAACTGTGCAACTAACTGCTGGAATGGCTCCAGAACAAAGAAGGCAAATCGCTATAGATCGAGACAGGGAAAGAGAGAAACAAGGAACTGCCATACTGCAAATATCACTAAGGATGACTCATAAGCAAAGAAGTGACGTTGCAATCGAACGAGAACTGCAAAATGGTTCAGAGAAACGAAGCGATATTGCAAGAAAAAGAATGGCTCAAATGGCTCCAAAAAGAAGGAAAAGAATTGCCAAACGAGCCGAGAAAACCAGAATCAGACGTGGAAAGTCACTCACACAGTTTTGGCAAAGGCAAACCCATGAGGAAAGAAAAGAAATTTCAAGAAGAGTCAGGTCAATCGAAAAGGATGCCGAGAGAAGCAGGAGAAGCCGAGCCATGTGGAAAAGCAAAACCGCAGGGCAAAGAAAACTGATAGCACGAAAAAGAAATGCCGAATTAGAGAAAAAAGGGAAGGCAATATGGCAGATCTGGGAGAGGATGACCCCCGAACAAAGAAGTGAAACAATACAAAAAAGATGGGCTAAACTAAGCTCTGAACTAAGAATCGAAATTGCCAGAAGAGCATGGGAGTCCAGGAAGAAAGAGGTAGAAGAAAAGCTTGCGAGGATATCTATACTTGGTTTACCTGAGCTTAGGCTGTTGAACAGAGCGGAGGAAAGCATGTTTGTAACTCAGTATTTTGAGCACTTCTTTTTGAATCGCGCGTTTTCCCCGCCTATAAAAACGTTTTCCCTTCCGATCGAAATGTTTTGCAAACGGATGGATTATGATGATATCAAACAGGAGTGTATGCTGGCAATATTAGATGCATTAAGAAGGTGGGATCAGGAAGTCGACCTGAACAAACTTGTAAATAATTCTGTTGTCCATCATATGTATAGATATTTTGCAGGAGAGCGAAAATATACGGCAATGTTATCACATCTCGAGCCAGACTCAGCCCAATCCCTACTCGAAAGAGACAAAACCGGAAGAACCCCAAGAAAAAGATAGTTATCCAACCTCCGTAATCTTCGGTCTCCCCTTTTTAATCATCTCAAATAATTGCTTTCTAAAATCATCCTTGAAAACTCTTAACGAAACAGGAACTTCATTTTCTTTACTTTTTAGCATTTCAAGCAGATACGGAAGTGCTTCATCTGCCTTTTTTGTGAATTCCTCATGCAATTTCACAAAATCCATTCTTTCCCCGATTGCACGCGGATTATAGAATATTTCTCCGTCTTCATTTTCCCCTCTTCCTTCCGTTCCAAGCATTGCATGGTTGCTATGTGCGAATATATTTCTTATCTTATTCAGTCTGTATAAATCCTTTATTTTTTGTTTGTCCGCATTGGTCGTCTTTTCAATAATCCTACATTTCAATCCAAAATTTGCGCTGTCATCATACATTACCTGGGATACGAAATCAAGATTAAGATACCCGAAATAATGGTATGAAATTATAATATCCACAAGCTGCTCAATGGAGATAAACCGTTCGATTATTTCACTTCTAAACCTGGATACTTCTTTGTCATCCATCTAAAACACCCCGAACAGTTTTCCATCCTCTTTTTTGAATTCCTCAAGCAGTTCCCTCTGTTTTCTGGATAGGTTTTTGGGAATCACAACATTTATCTTGACCAGCTCGTCGCCCCTTTCGCTATTTCTTCCTCTCTCTATGTTCGGAAGCCCTTCACCTTTCATTCTGAAGACCGTCTCTGGCTGGGTTCCTGCAGGAATCTTTAGTTCCGCCTTCCCAGATCCTGAAATCGTTGGCACATCTATTTTAGTCCCAAGAATAGCATCAATAAAATTTATTTTTGTTTCAAAATAAACATCTTCCCCGTCACGTTTCAATTGCGCGTGCGGCTTTACATTAATATAAACGTATAAATCCCCGGAACCATCCTTTCCATAGCGGCCCATCCCGCGAACGCGCAGGTTCATTCCATCCTCCACGCCTGCGGGTATTGTTACTTCAAGTTTCTCATGTTTTTCTATTGTTCCGCGGCCATTGCATCGCGAGCAGAATTGTTTTATGCTTCGTCCTTCTCCATAGCATGAATTGCACGCAGCGGCACTCCTTACAATCATAGGGCCTAATCTTCTGTTCACGTAAACCATTCCGCTTCCTTTGCATTTATCACATGTTGTAGAATTAGTTCCTGGTTCTGCCCTGCTTCCTTTGCATCTGTCGCATGCATTGTTATGTGAAACTTCAATTTCACGGGTTGTTCCTTTTGCAACCTCTTCAAGCGTAATCTGTATTTCTGTTTGAAGGTTTTCCCCAACTTCTCTTCTTTTTCTGCTTCTTCCCTGCCCTCCAAAATCAAAAAACATCGAAGAAAACGGGTCATTTCCTCCACGTCCAAATCCTCCTCCAAATCCGAAATTCCTTAGAACATCTGCAAACTCCTCAAAATTAGCGTTTCTGAAGATATCCTCCTGAGAATATCTCTGGTCAAATCCCGCATGGCCGTACTGATCGTACGCACTGCGTTTTTCCGAATCGCTGAGTACGGCATATGCCTCGCTTATTTCCTTGAATCTGGCTTCTGCATCCTTGTTTTTATTCCTGTCTGGATGAAATTCCAGCGCAAGCTTTCTATATGCTTTTTTGATCTCATCGGCGCTTGCGCTCTTCGCAACTCCGAGAATTTCATAATAATCGCGTTTAGAAGTCATTCAATTACCTTAAATTATCGAAATTTACCTGTACGAACTGTCATTTTTGCGATTCGCAATTTCATGCCAAACCCTGAAGACTCTCTGTTCCCAGCTTTCCGAGACTCTTGCATCATATTGCTTATATTTCACCGGTTCCTTTTGTTTTCCAGTAAGAATTGAGTATGCTTCGTTTATCTCTTTGAATTTTNNTGCAAGTTTTCTAAATGCTTTTTTTATCTCTTCCTCACTTGCGTTTTCGGAAACTCCAAGGGTTTTGCAGTAGTCCTTCTTTGACATTTTGGCACCGTCTCGTTCGTTTACTTCTTTTCTTATTCCGTATCCTACTTCTTCTTGAACTCCGCATCCTGCGTTTTATCGTCTCCAGAACCAGAAGAACCCGAACCACCTGAATTTGACCCATTTCCTCCTTCTCCGTCCTCTTTCATTGTTGGTCCTGCGTCGTGTCCGGTTTCGGGTCCAGATTGTCCTTCCGGTCCTCCTTGTCCACCCGATCCTCCTTGTTTCTGGTATATCTCACTTCCTATCTCCTGCAGAACCTTCTTCAGGTTTTCCATTTCAGTTCTTATCTTTGCAAGGTCGTTTGTGGTTATGGCTTCTTTCGCTTTTTTACTCGC
>DUGF01000031.1 GCA_013331535.1 Microcaldota archaeon
GTGTGGTTGAGACCACAAAACCATCAAACAAAGTTTGAGGTGTATCTATGGTTGTAACAGCAGTTCAGGCTAATGGCGGACCGAAATACGAAAAAACAACAGATCCGAGGAGAATGCTAACGCATAAACTACTTAACGAAGCTATTCGTACGGATTGGGGCGCTGTCAAAGCTTTCCTGCCAGCTAGGGTGGCAACGTCTATGAGATACGATGAAGGTGCAAAAACAGCTCATGCCTGGGATGAAGGTGGACAAGAAACAAAAATAGACCTACCTCTTCAAAGCGGCTGGTACGTGCCAGATGGGAATCCATTCGCTATTCCGAATGGCAAACCAAGTAATTTCGATGATTCAGACGCCCTTTATTTATGTCGTCTTCAAGGCAGCAGTTTCTGCGGCTCTTTGGCCGNNCTCGGGGGTGGCGTTGATAGGTGGCCGCGAAGCGGTCGCGCCGCTTAAAACTGCAACCGGCACACATTTGGCCGTTGGTTTGCAACTAATACGAAATCCAACCGAACTCATTGTAAGGGGAACACCTGAGCAACTTGAAGCCGCAGTACGAATGCTCGAATCTCTCAAATAATAGTATCTCTCCCTTTTTTAACTTTTCGCGAGTTAATATTTATTACTCTTAGTTGAGTTGATGCTATGATAGACATTAACCTTATCCGCAAAACACCGAATATTCTGGTTACTGCATTGAAGAATCGGGGTCAGCCAACCGACGTCGTCAAGAAAATCGGGACCGTTGATGAAAAATGGCGTGCCCTGAAAAAGGAAGAGGACGAGCTCCGTGCGGAACGAAACAAATTAGGCTTGGAAATCAGTGAGTCCAAAAAAAAGGGAAAGGCGGAAAAGGGCGGCAAAGAAAGTGAAAAAGAGAGCGGAAAGGATTCAAAAAAAGGCAAAGATGCGGATAATGTGGACAAATTAATCAAGCGTTCAGGTGACATAAGTGCTCGTATTAAGGAAATAAGTGCAGAAGTCGAGACACTAGACACAGAACTTAAGACAATTATTATGACTATCCCGAACATTCCACATTCTTCTGTTCCAATAGGAAAAGATGAAACCCTCAATAAAGAAGTTCGCAAATGGGGTGTTCCGAAACTTAATTCAAAGGATGTTTTGCCGCATGATGAAGTTGGTGCAAAGCTCGGAATGATCGATTTCGAGGCAGGGGTAAAGCTTGCGTGCCACAGGTTTTCAGTTTTGAAAGGCCCGCTTGCCAAACTTGAGCGCGCCCTCGTGTCATTTATGCTAAATGTGCAGACATCGCGTGGTTATCTAGAAATCGCACCGCCTCATCTGGTCAATACAAAATCAATGACCGGAACAGGACAGCTTCCGAAATTTGAAGAGGAGTTGTACCGTTGCAGGGACGATGATCTATGGCTTTCACCAACTTCTGAAGTCCAGCTCACCAATCTATTTGCGGGAGAAATTCTTGAGGAGAAATCTCTCCCAATAAAGCGAACTGCATACACTCCGTGTTACAGACGCGAGGCCGGCGCATACGGCAAAGACATAAAAGGCCTTATCCGCCAGCACCAATTTAACAAAGTTGAATTGGTTAAAATTGCTCATCCAAACAACAGCTTTGAAGAACTGGAAGGTCTAACTCGCGATGCAGAAAACATTCTCCAGCTTTTGAATCTTCCCCATCGTGTAATCTCATTATGCACCGGGGATATGGGATTTGCAAGTGCAAAGACTTATGATATTGAAGTCTGGATTCCGAGCCAGGATAAATACCGTGAGATTTCTTCATGTTCAAATTGCACTGATTTCCAGGCAAGAAGAGCGAATATAAAATTCAGGAATTCTCAGAGGGCCGGAGAGCTTGACTTTGTGCACACTTTGAATGGAAGCGGTTTGGCAGTAGGTAGAACTTTGGTCGCAATACTTGAAAATTACCAAGATGAAGATGGAATAGAAATTCCAGAACCATTAAGGGATTTTATGGGGATGGAGGAAATCGCATTTCCGACAGTATAAAAATTTAGGAGAATTTTTATGGGGATGGAAAGGATTGACTTCTGAAGGTTACGGTTAAAAACTCTGTTAATCATAATATTCTTGGTGAGCATATGGAAGCTTCTAAAAATAGTTATCATATTGTTCTTGAGAAACAAGATGAAGGCGGTTATACAGTTTATGTTCCAGAATTGCCCGGCTGTATTTCTCAAGGGGAGACAGAGAAGGGAGCACTTGAAAATATTCAAGAAGCCATAGATTTATATATTTCCGAAATGCGAATATCCAATCTTGAAAGGTTATTGAGTCGTATAAAAATTATAGAACCAGCTCCTTCAGTGAGCGTATGAAGCTCCCTACAGATGTCAGTGGTTCAGACCTTACAAAAGTAGCGGTTAAACTTGGTTTTGAAATAAGGCGACAGAGTGGGTCGCATCTCATCCTTAAAAAAGAAGATAAACTGTTGGTTATCCCACAACACAGGCAGTTGAAAAAAGGAACGCTTCTACAAATTCTCAGAATCCTCGAGATTTCAAAGGAAGATTTAGCACGGCTTCTTTTAATGGTATCTTTATGAAACTCCTCACCAAGTTCAAAGGAAAAGAATACTATTACACGGACAACATGCTCTACGTGAAAACAGGGGATGGTGCTCAATTCCAGAAACTTGCTCTGTTTGACCGGCATTTCTACAAGCTGCGGGTTTTCAACAAGATTCCAATCCTTGAAATTGACGGTCTGCGGATGCAACTAGTACGTGATTTCAAAACTCCATTGGATTATCCTAAAGAAGTGGTCCGTAATCTTGCTATAAGAAAAGGAGAATCTGTTCTTGATACTTGCACTGGTCTTGGTTATATTGCCATCGAAGCAGAAAAATGCGGTGCAAAAATAACAACATGCGAATTAAGTCCGGCGGTTCTCACACTTGCAAAATGGAATCCATGGAGCGACGGGCTGTTCTCCTCGTCAAATATAGAATCAATTCATGGAGACATTTCTCACCTGATAAAAGGAATGAAGGACAAAACATTCGATGTAATCATCCATGATCCGCCGAGATTCAGCCATGCGCCAGACCTTTATTCGCAATCGTTTTACCGCGAGCTTTTCCGTGTGTTGAAGGGTCGTGGTCGTCTG
>DUGF01000041.1 GCA_013331535.1 Microcaldota archaeon
TTCTTTATGTCTTGGGTGTTTATTATGAAAAATATAATGTGGTTTGAGGAATTGTCAAAGGCGAATCTGGCTGAAGCAGGTGGAAAGGGTGCAAACCTTGGAGAAATGACTCAGGCTGGTTTTCCAATCCCTCCTGGTTTTGTAGTAACAAGTGCTGCATATTACAAGCATCTTGATGCCAACAATCTGCGCGGGGCGATTGCAGCGATTCTTTCAAATCTTGATGTAGAAGATTCCGATGCCCTTAACGAAGCATCTGAAAAAATAAAAACGCTTATCATTGACGGTAAAGTTCCTGAGGACGTAAAAAATGATATCTTAAATTATTATAAGCGCCTTTGCGAGCGTGCAATGCGCGAGGTTTTCGTGGCAGTAAGAAGTTCCGCAACAGCAGAAGATCTTCCAACCGCGAGTTTTGCAGGACAGCAATCGACTTATCTCAATGTTCGTGGTGCAGAGTCCGTAGTCCAGAACGTGAAGATGTGCTGGGCATCTCTTTTTGAATCCAGGGCAATATTTTACAGGGTTCAGAATAATTTCGAACACATGCGCGTTGCACTTGCAGCAGTAGTACAACAGATGGTCCAGAGTGAAAAATCCGGAGTTGCATTCACGGTGGATCCTCTTTATCAGGACCCTAACCTTCTTGCAATCGAAGCTGGATACGGTCTTGGCGAATTAGTTGTTAGCGGTCAGATAACCCCGGATACTTACCGTGTTGACAAAACGACGATGAAACCGATTGATAAACTTATTTCAAAGCAAACCTGGATGCTCATGCGCGGTTCAACAGGAAACGTACATGCAGATATTCGCGATGAAATGCAGGACCGCCAAAAACTTTCAGACCAGGAAATGATTGATCTTGCGAAAATATGTGTGAAGATTGAGGAACATTATCAATTTCCCCAAGATATCGAATGGGCATATGAAAAGGGAAATCTTTACATTACACAATCCCGACCGATTACAACGTTGAAAGAAAAAGGAAAAGATGGAAATAAATCCGAAGGAAAAGAAAGCACGCAGGAAGTTCGGGAAGGAAAATCTTCTGAAGATGGCCAAATTATTCCGGCACAATCTGGGGCAGAGACTAATCATTCCGAATCCGCGAAAACATTTGATTCTGCGAAAATTCTTGTTCGCGGTCTCGGTGCATCGCCAGGAATCGGTACTGGTCCGGTTCGCCTGATTGCGAGCCCAAAAGAAATCCGAAAAATGCAAAAAGGAGAAATTCTGGTTACGGATATGACGACTCCGGATTTTGTTCCTGCAATGAAAAAAGCAGTGGCCATAGTCACAAACACTGGTGGAATGACTTCTCATGCCGCAATAGTGAGCCGTGAGCTTGGTGTTCCATGTATTGTTGGCACTGGAAATGCAACCAAAGAACTCGCGGAAGGAATCAAAGTAACCGTTGATGGAACGCACGGAAATGTTTATGAAGGCATAATTGTTTCTGCCGGAGCCGAAGAAGAAAAGAAAGAATCCGGAGCCAGAGGGCCCGCATATTTAGTATCAGAAACCCCTGCGATAACCGGAACAAAGATTTACGTCAATCTCGCAGAGGTTGAGCTTGCGGAAAAGGTCGCAAAATTGCCGGTTGATGGCGTCGGTCTGCTGCGCGCCGAATTCATGGTCGCTGAGATCGGTCAACATCCAAAGAAAATGCTTGATGAGGGAAAAAGAGCGGAATTTGTTGCGAAGCTCGCAGAAGGTCTAAGACGTTTTGCAGCCGCGTTTTATCCGCGTCCGGTGGTCTATCGCGCAACAGATTTCAAGACAAACCAATATCGTAATCTTGATGGCGGAGAAAAATACGAACCTCAGGAAGCTAATCCAATGATGGGTTACCGCGGTGCCGTAAGATACATGATGGAGCCGGAAGTTTTCAAAATGGAGCTAGAAGCCATCAAAAAGGTACGCGATAAATTCGGACTTAGAAATCTCTGGCTGATGATTCCGTTTGTTCGCAGAGTCGGAGAAATGCGCGCAATAAAGGAAATTATGCGTGAAGTTAATTTGTACCGCACGCGCGATTTCAAGCTATGGATCATGGTCGAAGTCCCGAGTACGGTCTTCCTTATAGACTATTTCTGCAAGGAAGGAATCGACGGAATTTCCATTGGTACGAACGATCTTACGCAGCTTATTTTAGGGATAGATCGCGACAATGCGACACTGGCGAAAGGGTTTGACGAAAGGAATGAGGCAGTTATAAGGGCAATTAAGCATGTTGTTGAAACTTGCAACAAATATGGTGTAACCTCTTCGCTCTGCGGTCAGGCTCCGAGTGTTTATCCCGAATTCGCGGAAAAACTGGTCGAAGTCGGAATAACTTCAATGAGTGTTAATCCTGATGCAGTAGAGCGCACAAGAAAAATCGTTGCGAGTGCTGAGCAGAGGATAATGCTCAAGAGATTGGCAAGGCTTACAAGAGAAGACGAGGCAAAAGAAGAGAAAGATCCGCTCGGAGATATTGAGGATGAGTAACGGGCGTTTTAATATGAAGATTTTATTACAGTTCCCTGAGGGACTCAAACGCGAAGCCCTTGCCTATGCAAAGAAATACGAGAAAGAGGGGCATGAAGTTTTCATTGCTTCTGCTTCCTGCTTTGGTGCGTGCGACCTTGCACTCGAAGAAGCAAAGGCAGTTGGTGCAAAGAAAATAGTTCATTTCGGTCATTCCATATTCATTCGTAAAAAACTTCCAATAGAAGTGGAATATGTTGAATGCGAATCTGATTTTGATATCGAAGTTTTGAAGAGAAGTCTTACTGCTCTTTCCGGATTTAAAAATATCGCAATAGCCACGACAATCCAATACTCTCATAAAATTCCTGAAATAAAAAAATTCTTTGAACAGAACGGAAAGCGCGTTTTCATTGGAAAAGGGTCACTTGCTTTTTATCCAGGCCAGGTTCTTGGATGCGATGCAACAGCAGTAACTCAATTCAGAAAAGAGGTTGATACTGTTATTTTCATCGGCGACGGTCTTTTTCATCCTCTTGCAATGGATGTTGACACGCCGGCTTTCGTAATCTATCCAAGAAATGGTGATACGAAGCAAATCAACAAGGAGATTGACACTCTTAGAAAAAAGCGCAAGGGAGCTTTGCTTGCTGCGGTTGATGCGAACTCGTTCGGTATTCTTGTTAGTACGAAATTTGGTCAGTCTCACCTGAAAATAGCGAGATGGGCGAAGAAACAGATTCAGAAACGCGGCAAATATGCGGCAATTCTTATTGCCAATGAGTTCGAGCCATTCTCTTTAAATAATTTTATGTCATTTGATTGTTATGTAAACACGGCATGCCCGCGTATGTCTGATGATCTGGAAAAATTCGGGAAGCCTATGCTTGGCGTGGATCTTTTCGGAGAACTTTTGAAGATTCTTGATGAATTGAGTAATAAAACTAACAATGGATCTAAACATTAAAACCAAATAATAAAACCAAATAATAAACCCACTAAGTCATCCTGAACGAGTCTGGTATAATGGATACTCTTACAAAAACAAATGTCTCTCTTCCGCTTTTGAGTCTCGGGAAAGTCCGGGACACCTACGAGCTTGACAACAATCTTCTCATGGTGTCCACTGACCGTCTAAGTGCATTTGATGTAGTCTTTAACGAAGGAATTCCATCAAAAGGAAGTGTCCTTAATTCGCTATCTGTTTTTTGGTTTCTTAAAACAAACGACATTATTAGAAACCATTTCATAACCGACGCGATTCCCGCAACGCTCCCGCAAAACCTTCAGGGAAGGAGTATGATCGTGATGCGAGCAAAGCCGATAAAGCTGGAATGTGTTGTACGAGGCTATCTCACAGGAGGTGGCCTAAAAGAATACGAAAAAACAGGAAAGGTTTGCGGGATTCAATTGCCAAAAGGCCTTAAAAACGGAAGTGAACTCCCACAACCTATCTTCACACCCACAACAAAGGCAGAGCAGGGTCATGACCTGTCAGTCACAGAGCAACAGGCAAAGGAGCTTGTTGGCGAATCAACATTCAACTTCATACGGGAAAAAAGCCTTCAGTTATACGAATTCGGAAAAAACCATGCAAGAAAATGCGGGTTGGTGCTTGCAGATACGAAATTCGAGTTTGGTTATCTTCAAAATGGAAATGGATCAGGAAGCGCTGGGAATGGGAAAGACGGAAACGGAAGCGATAACCGAAATGGAAGCGATAGCGGAAACGGAAGCACTGGCAGTAGCAACACAAATCATATAATTCTAATAGATGAAATCCTTACTCCAGACTCCAGCAGATACTGGCTAAAGGATAAATTTGATGATGGGGTTTTGGAAAGCCTTGACAAGCAATTCGTCCGGGACTATCTTGAGCGTCTTGGCTGGAATAAATCCCCTCCACCTCCATCACTTCCAAAAGATGTTATCGAAAACACTACAAAGCGTTATCTTCAGGCATACAAGATGCTCACCGGAAGGGATTTGGGTGTGGCGGATACGTTATCTTCTCTGGAAGCATAAGAAGCCAATTGTAAATTAACCCGCAGTTCGTTCCTAATGCTCGCTGCCGATTGCTGGATGCTCGCTGCAGTTATAGCGCAACCTATTAAATCCCATTCTGAGTCTTATTTTCATGCGATTGTTTGTGGCCGCAGTTATTTTTCTTGCATTCCTCACGGGTAATTTATTTCCGCAATCTGCTCAGGAAAAGGCGGCAATGCTTGTGCAGCCGGCTATTGTGAATCTTGAGGCAACTGTTCTGTTCACTGTAAAAATAAATTCCGCATTTTTAGGATATTCCGAACTCTCCGGACGGAGTTATGCAATAACCGGGAAAAAACAAGGGACCGGATTTTTCATAAACGGGGATGGTTATCTCTTCTCTTCTTCAACATTAATTCCGCGAGAGAACGATTCTGCATTCCTCTCAGACCTTTCGGCTGCGATTTCAGCAGACCTGGGAAGAATCGAGCACATAAAGATGTTTGGTTCCGAGCCAACCAATTCCGAACTTGGCGCTTTTTCGGAGTACCTTTATGGATTAAGCGGGGGCAAGGAAGCGTTTTTGGCAATGTTGTCCTTGGCAATAGCTTCAGGTAATGTATCAGTTCTTTCTGGAGGCACCCCTACCATCTTCGCGTTCTTTAATGAAACTAATCCAGAAGAACTTCTTTTCATAAATGAAAGTGATGGCCTTGTTTTTGCAAAGGCAGAAGGACAAAACTTCCTGACTTTGGGTTTGTCTAATGATTCAAACAATCTGCCAAACATCTCAAATGGAGACACGGTGTATATTGTTTCATTCAACGATTCTAACTTTTCTATTTCAACTGCAGTTGCATCAGTTGCTCCGGGCAATACCGGGAGTGCGACTAGCAGCGGGTCTTCGTCCAGTGCTGCATCGTCTAGCCCAGTCTCTTTCAACAATCCATACGGCTCCTTTCCACCATATTTACCCGGCATTGTTTTTGATTCATCCTCTAGGGTTTGGGGAGTTTCTTCAGGTGGCAGTACGACTTCCTCAAGTGAGATTGTCCGCGCGTCAAACCAACTAGGTATCTCACCATCAAAATCCGAGACCGATAAAAATTATGAACAAGGGATGATTTCATTGTGGGACGGAAACAATCCGATGGCGGAATTCTTTCTTGAAGATGTACTTTCTGATAATTCCAAACAGTCTGGAGAGATTGGAAAACACCTGAATTCTGCACGTTCGGCAAAACTTGAGATAAAAATCCCGGAATTAAGTATTTCCAGTCTAGGTTGGTTTTCACCATTTGTGATACCCGCACTTGCAGTTTTGGCAGGTCTTTTACTAATTGCAAAGTTTGTCTTGGGCAGACGCCGAGGGTCGCATTAGTAACTGGCACCCAGCAGCCAGCAATGAGTATTAAGCAATGAGCATTGAGCAGTGGGCAACGAGTACGGGTAATGAACTAATAAGCTCAGGGCTCACGGCCCAAGGCTCATGGCAATACATTTACGTCCCCAGGAGAACATTTTTAATCTGCAACATCCTGACTTATGTCATGGGCATTGGGGAAATACTGAAAAATATTGCCACTGGCACAACTAAGGGGGAGTCCAAAAAAGGTCCAGTGCAGAAGTGCCCTAATTGTGGCGAAACTGTTCTTTTAAGTATGGACAGATGTCCGAAGTGCGGAGTCCATGTCAAAAGCATGTTCAGAAGAAAATGTCCGAAGTGCGCTGATCTAAATGAACTTGATGCCAAAAAATGCAGGAAATGCGGGTATGATTTTGTTGCAGAATTGGAACGGGCGCAGAGGACCGTTTATGTTTGTCCAATCTGTGGTTATAGAATGGATGCAATTTTGACACAATGTCCTGCATGTAATACCAGATTCCTTTGATACTGTGGGTTCTCAAAAACAAAAAAGGCGTTTTCACTGTAAAAAACTATGTAAATCTCATTTTTTCGAGGTTTTTTCCGAAACGTATATATATTTTCCCTGTTTATCCAAAATATATTTTCTTGTTGGTGGCACCATGACTGATACTCAAGACAAAGAGAAAAAACCCGGGCGTAAAAAAGATATATGGGACAAATGGGTTGGAGATTTGCGAAATCATACCGATGTTGCCAAGATGCCAGAACGAAAAACTTATCTTACAGATGTTGTCGAACAGGTTGATCTTACAAAAACTAATTCTGTGCGCGATTTGGTTAAATCTTTTAGCAATATGTCTGTGCAGGCAAGAAATATCGGTCAGTGCGCTGAAATATTCGAGAATATGCTTACAGATAAAGACAGGCCAACTATATTGTTAGGTCTTTCCGGTCCTTTAATTGCAGCTGGTTTGCGAAATGTGATAAAAGATATGATTAGACTTAATCTTGTTGATGCAATAGTTTCTACAGGAGCGGTTCTTTATCAGGATTTTTACCAATCAATGGGTTTCCAGCATTTCAAAGGAGATCCAAACGAAGATGATTTGAAATTAAGAAATTTGCTTATTGATCGTATCTATGATACCTATGTTGATGAAGTGCATTTTGACCACACAGACCATAAGATTGCAGATTGGCTGGAAACTCTTGAACCACGTGATTATTCCTCGCGCGAATTGATGAATCTTCTTGGTGCTGAAATTGAGGATGAGAATTCCATTCTTTATCAGGCGCATCGTCACAACATTCCTGTTTTTTCTCCAGCGCTTTGCGATAGTTCGATAGGAATCGGTTATACTATCTACTACGCACGCAATCGGGACAAGCCATATACTGAGCGAGTTACTCTGGATATGATAAGAGATAATAATGAAATTCTGCAGATAATCGATAAATCCAAGAAAACCTCTGCGATTTACATCGGTGGTGGAACTCCAAAGAACTGGATAAATGATGCGGTAGTCATGGCATCGTATGTTCGGAACAGGGAATTTGATGGGCATTATTATATTTTCCAAGTTACGACCGATGTTCCGCACTGGGGCGGGTTAAGCGGAAGCACATTGAAAGAGGCGCAATCCTGGGGAAAGGTTTACAAAAAAGCTACAAAGCAGATGGCTTTTGTTGAAGCATCTGTTGCAATGCCACTTATTGTTGGTTCGGTTGTACAAAAACCAGAATTATATCAGAACCGCTCGAGATTGAATTACAAATGGACTGGAAACGTATTGGACTCAATATACTGATTTGAAAAATGCCAACCCTGCAAACTCCTTCCTTTAGATTGGAGCAAAGGGCATTTTTCAAAACTTTTGTTCCTCGACCTTCAAACCGCGCATCATGCATCAGCATGGTGTTGCCAGCAGGCAACCCTTCAGGGCGCGGTGGTCGAGAGAACAAATGATCGCCAATTTCATTTCCTATTTATCAAACTCGCGAAATACCCAGCCCCGAATCCATTATCTATATTCATTACCGCAACCCCAGGCGAGCAGCTGTTAAGCATTGCAAGAAGAGGGGCAATTCCATTGAAATGCGCTCCATAACCGATGCGCGTTGGAACCGCGATTATCGGTTTGTCTGTGAGCCCTGCAACAACGCTTGGAAGCGCGCCTTCCATTCCGGCAACAACAATGATGACTTCGGCACTGCGGATTTTTTCTATTTTTGAAAGGAGTCTGTGAAGTCCCGCAACGCCCACATCATAAACGCGTTCTACATTGTTTCCGAAAAATTCTGCGGTTAAGGCGGCTTCTTCTGCGATTGGAATATCTGAAGTTCCTGCGCTAAGAACAAGGATTGTTTTATTTTTTCCCAGTCCGCGGTTTCTGTTTCCCATTGTTTTTTTATTGACGACCATCAGAAGTCCCGCATCTTCATTGAATTTCGCGTGCGGAACAACTTTTTTTATTTTTCCGTAGATTTCCGCGTTAGCTTTTGTCGCAAGGACATTCTGCTTTTTCTTTGAAAGTTCCCGGATTATTTTTATTATCTGTTCGGTTTTTTTTCCGGTGCATAAGATTACTTCAGGATATCCACGTATTTTTTCCCGAACCAAATCGACGTTGGCAAAGCCTAAATCAACACTTAGGCGAGTTGCTTTTGATTTGCTGTTTGCTTTATTTTTTGTTTTATATTTTCCGTTTTTCGTTTTCATTGGTCTTCCCTTTCACTTAGTTCCTTTTCTCCCTTCATTCAATCCCTTATTCAGCTTTCCTGATTTAAATCCTTCCAAATCAAGCGTGACATTCTTGAAACCCGCAGCGACCAGTTCGGTTCTGATTTTTTCAATATTTCCCAGGATGTCCTTGAAATTCTCTTTAGGAACCTCTATTCTCGCTTCTTTTCCGTAATGCCTTACCCGAAGATGCCTTAATCCAGTTTCATTACATATATTTTTTATCGCAAATTCCGCTTTTTCAATCATCTCTAGTTTTCTATCGGTTACTTTTGAACCGTATGGAATGCGCGATGCAAGGCATGGGCTTGCGGGTTTGTTCCAGTTTGGCAATCCAAGTCTCCTTGCGATTTCAACAATTTCCTTTTTTGTTATTCCCGCATCACGGAGCGGGCTAACAACTTTAAATTCATCCGCGGCAATCATGCCTGGCCTGTGGTCTCCTTCATCGTCCTTGTTTGCACCATTGAGAAGATTTGTCATTCCGTTTTGTTTTGCAATTTCTTTCATGTGCCCATAAAGGTTTTTCTTGCAGAAATAGAACCTATCCGAGAAATTTTTCACGTATCCAGGGTCACATATCTCAGTCGTATCTGCGAATATATGTCTTGCGCCGATTCCACGTGCAATTTCCTTTGCGCTATCCAGTTCATACTGGGGGTATGAAGCAGATACTGACGTAACCGCAGCGCATTTTTCTCCGAGTTCATCTGCAGCTATTTTCAGGACCAGCGTGCTATCCACCCCGCCGGAATATGCAACGAGCGCGTTTCCCAAAAGTCGAATCTTCTTTCTAAGCAGCAGAATTTTTTTATCCAAGAAATCCATCTTCACATCTCCCTAGTATATATTTTCGCGGATATTCAAAACCAACTAGTAATACGGATTGGTGATTATTAATCCTATTTCATTTGGTTTTGAATAGATCGATCAAAATTTATTTATTTTGATCGGGATATCTTAATAAATGTTCGCGGTTTAACCGATTTATGAAACCAGTTGTTCGTTTAGTTGCCGTGATGCTCACATTGATATTGCTGACTCCATTTGCATTCGCGGAATGCCCAACCGGAGATGCATCCTACTTTGTTCCAGCCGTTGTTGGAAGCGACGGAGGACTGGTGAAAATATCAGTTAAGCTTTTTCCAGGTGTAGGTGATACCTATCTTACTACCCAGCCACATACTGGAGTCTCAACCCAGATTTCAACAGATGATGCTATCACAATCGCATTTTCAAAGGCAGACGCAGAGCCCTCGGAATGCGATGTACTTGTTAAGATAGAAGGAAGGGGGGTTGCGGATTATGTTGATGGTCCAAGCGCAGGTGCGGCCGTAGCCGTT
>DUGF01000056.1 GCA_013331535.1 Microcaldota archaeon
CGAACTTTGTTCGCTGGATTTTCGAATAGAAAAATCTGATGTCAGTCTGAAGGTGGCTGCGTCAAAGTTAGTCCCAAATCAACCTGAAAAAACTGACAAAAGTCCAATAGAAAAAGCGTTTTCCCAGACAACTGGGATTCTATTTGGAACGCAACTTGAACATATAGATAATTACTCAGAATGGCTTTCAAATGCATCCAGTATTCGTCTTGATCCTGAAAAATCATGCGCGTCTGGAAAGAACCTTCTTTTGCCTGATTTTGCCGGGTTTATTGATTTTCCCAGAAACAGGCTGCTTATGCAGGATGAGGCTTATTTCTTTGGCGAAAATCTTTCACTTACCGAAGATGAGACAACCGAACTAACACTTGAAAATGCGGCAAAAGTGATTTCAAAAATAGCTTATTTCTGCCCTTTTTGGCTTGCAGGGAAGCTGCAAAACAACATAAACTGCCCGTTGGTCATTGATGCCTCGGATTGTTATCTCGGTATCCAGAATATGTGGTCTCGTTTGTGCGCTTTTTGTTTTTGCCCAAGGAATTCAGAATATTGTTTTGGATGCAGAGAGGTTCGCTACGCTCAGTTTTCTGTTAATTCTCATTTCTCAACTAAAATAACCCGCTGTTTTGAGGTTGATCATTCCAACAATTGCGCAGACTGCTTTTTTTGCCATAATTGCGAGAATGTGCATGAATCCATGTTTTGCTTTAACACGCGGAATAAAAGGTATGCAATAGGCAATATGGAAATTGGAAAAGCGAGGTATATGGAATTGAAGAAGATGCTGCATGCGTGGATTTTAGTTGGTCTGAAAAAAGAGAAAAAACTCAGAGCGAATATCTTCAACTTTGCCAAGTTATGAATCAAACCTAGAGTGTCCGATACCCGTTATCCGTTCCAATTATAATCTTTGAAAATTTGGTGAATATTCCGTTTTCAACTACCCCCGGAATCGTGTTAAGTTCGGTTTCAATTTTTCTTGCATCCTTTTCCGATATGTCCATTTCGCAATCTATGATGAATCCGCCATTGTCGGTTACAACTGGCCCGAGTTTTTCGCTCGACATCCGTAATTTCGGATTTTTACAATATTTTTTGAGCGCCGGAACAATAAACGGGACCGCAAATGGAAGAACCTCTACAACTACTTCACCGGAGAGCGATTCCTTTACCTTGCTCTCATCTGCGATGACTACAAACTCCGTCGCAGCGTAATCTATTATTTTTTCCCGCGTAAGTGCGGCTCCCCCGCCTTTTAGAAGTGCAGTTTTTGTTACAACATCTGCGCCGTCAATCGCAAGGTCCATCTTTGCAATTGCATCTGGTTCTGACACCCATATTCCATTTTCAATCGCGAGCATTCTGGTATCATAAGAAGTACAAACCACACAAACTCCAAGTTTTTCCTTTTTTACCCGTTGCCCAAGAAGAGTTATGAATTCCTTTACGGTTGTCCCACTGCCCAACCCAATACACATGCCATTTTTTACAAGGTCTAGTGCGCCTTTTGCCGCATTTATCTTTTGAGCCTGTTGAGACATAATAAGCACCTGATTATTCTCTTATCGTGATGTTCCGCGCGAACCCGAAGGGTGAAGCGCACAAAGGGCGTAAATATGTGCTTCTTAGGCTAGCCCGGCAGGCGCTCCTTGTAATCCATTATTAAGCCGCTTTTTTCTTTTTCGGCTTTGTTATCGTTACCTTGCTTCCTTCCTGTTTGAAATATTCAATCGTCTTTCCTTTTCCATCTGTAAGCAGCACATCTGTTCCTTTATCCCCGACCCGAATCGTAAGAACGCGCGGCTCTCCTTTCAGGGTTATTTTCATGGAGTAAATATGGTCTGGCATAATAACACGCTCTTGTCATCAGATTGTAAATTCTATCAAATTTCCAATTCTGAAAAATTTTTCATCCCATCGCGATTTGAACATCTGCAATATTCTTCGGTCGTTGCGCTGCCTTGAGACCCTCCATTATTTCCGGGCAGTATTTTGCGTATGGTCCAAGCATTTTTTCGGTTGCCGCAGCCACCACGGTTGCCTGTACGGTGGTTTCTCTTATTTCTGCCCTGACTTTTCCTGAGTTTACCGGTTTCGAAACTACTGCTAACTTCGTTTCTTCAGTTTCCATTTCCTTGAATGCAGGTCCTACCATAATTAGCTTGCTTCCTTTAACCAATATATATCTTTCGGAGAAGGTGTTTCGAGTAAAACGGGTTCTATCAGGGGCGCGAATGCTCGCAATTTGCTCACCATTCGCTTTAACTTTGTGGAGTAAACAAATGTGTGACAAGAACAAGTTTGCGCTTCGCATTCGCTCGCGCGGATCAAACGACTCGTTTATCTTACTTCTCAATCTCAAATTCAGAATAATTCTTTACCGGAAGATGAAATCCGGGTTTGCCTTCCATGCAGATTTCCATTGATTCGACGAATGCACCATCCATATTTTTCACATTTATTCCGCGTGCAAAACGGGCTATTGCATTCTCATCATTCCCCTCTGCGAAGATTTCAACATCTCCATTATCGAGATTTTTTGCATATCCGCGCACGTTCATTCTTTCCGCTATCGAACGCACAAATGCGCGGAAGTACACACCCTGAACAGTTCCTTTAACGATTATGTTGCATTTCATTTCGGTCGCCCCTTTCTTTCTTCCAATATAAAAATAAAAAACGCCCCCACCGGGAAATTCGCCGTTTCCCGAAAGGAAACTGTTTCGAACCCGGGTCGCGAGAGAACCACAATCCATTTGACTAGTAAAGATTCGGGGCTTTTCCGTTGAAACGCCTTTGCCCTGAATAATCCCTGTGTCAAAAGGATTCTGACAGTCTCGTATGCTAGACCAGTATGCGCAATCCGTACCAGGACCCAAGACGTTGGACCGAAGACTGATTACTCTACACTATAGAGGCGTGAATATTTGTAATTCTCAGGCGAAGTGTTTTTATATTATGGGGATTCTTCCTACCGAAGCTTAATCCTCAGCAAAAACCTGCAGATGCACGGTTGCCTCGGCAATACCGTTGTTTAATATGACTATCCCACCTTTTTGATTTATCGTGCAGGTCTGATTGTAGAACTTATTGCTTATCGCCCCGCATGCTCCGTATTCGTCATATGTGCCACCTGCGAGAAGTCCGTTGTAATCTGCCTGAGATGGCACCATCTTTATGTCCACAGGTTCGTCGGTGCTTATCACATACCTATATTTCACAAAACGCGATTCTGTTTCAGAATCCCCGCCATAATAATATGCAAATCCTTTTTTGATTGAAATTGTTTCGTCACGCATTTTTCCAGAAATGCAGGAATCTCCCATTCGTATGCTTCCATCAGGACATCCACAGGTAAGTGCCTTATCCACAAATTCGTTTCCAATACACATCTTTGGTTTCTGTGATGAGCATTGCCCAATTTGGGTTCCGTCATCGCAGCTTGTCTTTAGCTGGCAGGCACTAACTGCCGACGGGAAGGGTTTTACTCTCGTACGATATTTGTTGATTGCGACAATGAAAAAATCCTTTGAAAATTGTTCTTGTTCAAATTCCTTTTTACCTTCATTCACAGCCTCTTCAAATGTCGCCTCTTCAACTATTGTCGTTTCAATAAACATGAACTGGCCGCTTCCTGGATAACTTTCCACACCAACCCACGTATGATCGGATATAAATGCAATAATCGTATTCATTCCAAGTGCTTCAAATGCGGATGCAAACAACACCGAACCATCAACGCAATTCCCTGATTTTTGCATAAGGGATTCTGAGGGAAGTTTCACTTGTTGGCCTGATGAAATAAAACTTACCGGCGTATTCACATATGAGATTCCCTGCCCTTTTATAGCATCGTAAATCGCCTTTGATTGTGCGAGCGTATTATCTTCTTTTTCCTGTTTACTCAGTCCATCGTATCCTGCGTATCCGCCTAATGTTTTTTTAGGATGGAGTTCTTTTGCAATGGAAATAAGGGATTTTATGCACGGATCGTGAGGTGTCACCCACGCGACTACAGAATATGAAAGGTCAAGCTGTTTTCCATTGGCATTGTAATACCATACGATGTTGTCTTTTGGTGCTATTTTTATGTTCCTTGACTCCTTGGACAAGGGTGTGCCTGCGCTTTCAATTGCAAATAACACGGTGGCATCTGCCAGTTCATTGTTCGAATAAAATTTATCTTTATAAGTGAGCGAAATATTCACATTCTGGCTTTGGTTGGGTGCCACAAATAAGGTCTTTGAAAACTGGTTGCTCCAGTCTGGTATCTCTGCTGTTAATATCGCTTCGATTGGTTTTTCTCCCTTGTTTATTACCGTGCATGAAATAAAGCTTTTGTCGAGTTCGTTTTCCAGTTTCAGAAGAATTGGTACAAACGTACCTTCGGTGCCGCATTTTAATTCAACACTGCTTTTGCAATCCTGCTGGCATGAAACCGTATCCTCGTTATATTCACATTTTGCGTTTCCGCAACAGTTTGAAACATTTTTTGTTAAGCAGGTTCCGCTGTCACATGCCATAACTGCGCATGGTGCTCCTGTAACCGACCCAGAGCATGCAGGCTGGCTTCCGCTTAAGGGTTTATTGACGCAATTATAATCTGTATCTGCACCGCAATAATCATCAGTACATACATTTCCGTCATTGCAGCTGGATGGACATTCACTTTTTAGTATGTTAGTGCAGCCTGCAAGAATGAGTAGTGCTGTCGCTATGCCTACAAACAAGAATATTTTCTTGTTATCCATACATGGATCCGCCCTCATCCTTTATGTTTGAAATCTTTTTTACCGGAACCTTTGATTGGAGTACATTCTCCTTTATCACTTTTGAAAGTTCGCCAGCTTCTTTTTCCAGTTGAACCGTGCTTATGTTTACTCCTGTAAGTAATGAGAATGCTCCTAATGCATTTGCAGCTGCATGCGGATCAAGATAATCTGCGGAAGCCTCTGCGAGAATAGATATGACTGGGAATTTTTCAAGAGCGCTTTTTGCAAGAAGCACACCACTTACTCCAGTTGTTGCCCCTTCTTTTATTTGTTTTATTCCGCGTTTTCCGATCACTGATTGCGAAAGCTTTGCATCGCTTGAGATGACGTAGACTGCATTTTCATCCTCGTTCATTGATATCCCACCAAGAGACACCACGTATTTTGCCTTGACTGCTTTTGCAAATTCCAGGATTTTGTCCGCCAGTTCCTGGGAGGATGCGACTGGAATCGTCATTTCTGAAAGTATTACTACCATATTGTGTTTTTCCGAATAATGGATTCGTGCTGCAGGCATAGGGACATAGTTATGTATCGCTGCGAGCGGTGCAAACTGGTCGCTTGAAATATATCCGCCAAACGAAAATCCGAGGGTTTCTGTAAGGTGTGATGCAGATACGCTTCCAACAAGTCCGGTTCCCGGCAGGCCGACTACGACTATTGGGTTCTTCAGTTTAAAATCCGCGGTTTTATGAAATTCGATGGAGTTCATACCTTACACTCCAAGAGAACCTTTTTATTCTATCGCCAAGTCTGCAAGAGTACCCTACTTTTTGAAAAATTCTATTTAGTTCCGCTATTACCAATACAGGATTTGTATAATTCAACTAGTTTCTCAGTGTTTTTTCGTATATCGTACTCTTGTGCAGTTTCTATGGCATTCTTTCCAAGGGTTTGCTTATTTTTCATTGCAAATACTATTTTGTCGTGAAAGTCAAAATGATCCGAGAATACGCAACCATTTTTTCCATCAACTATGAATTCTGATGCAGCCCCACCTGCCTTTACAACTGCCGGTGTTCCGCATGCCATTGCCTCTAGTACTACGAGCCCCTGGGTCTCAAATGCCGATGGAAATGCAAATACGTCTGCAGTTGAGTAAAGAAGAGGAAGTTTCTCATTTGCAACATAGCCCGTGAATATGAAATGTTGTGAAAGTCCCTTTCTTTCCACCAGATTCTTGTAATGTGCTTCAGCAGGGCCCTTTCCCACTATCACGAATTTTGTTTGTGGGACCAGATTGATGATACTTGATGCGGCTTCTATAAGCATTTCTATGTTCTTTTCCATTGCGATTCTACTAACGTGAAGAACAACATTTGCGGATTTTGGAATTCCAAATTCCTTTCTTATCGCAGCGGAGTTTTCACTTCGTGCAGTTCCCAGAGCACTTGCAAATCTTTCCAGTTCTATTCCTGCCGGATGGACAATGACATTTTTAATTCCCCAACCTTCCAGAACCTTTTTCGCGAATATGCTTGGTGCGATTACTTTTTTGTACCCTGAGTAATACCAGCTCAGATACTTTGTTGCAATCCCCTGAAGTATATTTTGTACATTTCGGTTGCTGGAAATATAATGGACTGCTTCTGGAAGGAATGTGTGGAAACTAGCTACTGCAGGTATTCCCAGTTTTTGGGAGGATTGAATTGCGGCAAGTCCTGTTGTTGCAACGCCGTGTGAATGAATTATGTCAAACCCAAGCTCCTTTACAAGTTTTACCGGAGAAAAAAAGTTGAATATCGCTATACGGTAGTCTGGGTATGGCTTAAATGTCGTGGATGTGAAATAATATATCCGCTCGTCCTTGTTTTCGTCCTTTTGCGTTTTGGTGCCAGGGGAGAAGATATATACCTCATGTCCAAGTCGTTCAAGTTCCCGCCTGTAATTGCAGATTGTGGTTACCACTCCATCTACATTTGGGAGGTATGAATCCGTAAAGAATGCGATGCGCATACGTTTTTACCATATGATTTAAGGTTAATATAGTTTGCCGTTTTTTCACCCCAAACCGAAAGCTTTAAATATAAAAAATGCGCTAATTTAGATGCCCTGATTTAGAAAATGGGCATAGGTGGTATTTTGTCTTCAAAACATAACAAGTCAGTTAAATCCTTCAAAAAAGGCGTTAAACGAGGTCAAACCCAGAGTCAAACCAAGGGTAAGAAAAAGAACGCTACCCCCAATATAAAGAATGCCAATCCCCATATAAAGAAAAAGTACCCTCATCCTCCAAAGCCCGGCCTAAAAGCCGTAAATGTAAAAAAACAAAAAATGAGTGCCCGGGACCTTAGGAAAAAGGCAGCTCTCGAAGCTGAAACTCTACGCCTGGCTGAACAAAAACTCATTGACGCAGAACTGGAAAAAACCCGGCTCGTGCAGCTTTCATCCCTATTAACAAGTGCATATGCGCGCCAATTGATAATTGATCTGGCTGGAGAGAATTCTCTGGAAATGGTTCGTCATTTCAGGGGTGGAATGAGTGACGAGGAAATATCCCGTGATCTCAAATTGAAAATAAGCGACGTGAGCGCGGCTCTGAATCGGTTGCATAATGAAGGAATCGTGTTCTATTGCAGGGAAAAAGACAACGAAACTGGCTGGTATTCTTATACCTGGCGTTTGAATCAGGAACGTCTTGAAAAATGGGTAAACACAAAAATGCTCGAATGCCGTGTCAAAGTTGGTCAGGAAGGCATTGACGAATATTTTTGCGATTCCTGTGGAATTGCAAGCATTGTTGGTTTTGAGGTTGCATCCGAACGTTCTTTCAAATGCGTTCAATGCAGTGGAAAATTGGACTTTTTAGATGAAGATGCAAAAGAGGACCTATTCTCGGTTAATAAACGAAGGTTGTAGTGATTTTTTTGGCACAGATTCAGGAATTGAATGTTTACATGATTCCGGAATTCGAAGGCAAATTACTAGTTCTCAAGCGCAAGAATGGGCTATGGGAATTCCCAGGCGGAGGGGTAGACTGGGGAGAAAAGCCAGAGCAGTCCGCAAGTCGTGAACTTCGGGAGGAAACCGGCCTATCCGCGATAGAGCCAAAGTTTATTTGTGTTTCATCCGCAACATACAAAACCCCTGGCGGGGATGGCAAACATTCTGTTTATCTTGTTTACAAATGCACGGTGAGCGGTTCAAACGTCATTCTGTGCGAGGAGCACGATGAATTCAGGTGGATGTTCCCACGGGAGATAAAGTACCTAAAACTCGGTTTGAATGCTGAAGAAGCGATGGAACTTCTGGAAGAAAAATGATTTGAAAAATGCCAACCCTGCAAACTCCTTCCTTTAGGTTGGAGCAAAGGGCGTTTTTCAAATATTTGACCGCCCGATTGAACGGCGATCCGTTCAATGGGCATCATGAACGTATCGACGTTCATGCATGTCGGCCTACAAACCACGAGTCGCCAGCAGGCGACCAAAATGCCGAAGGCATTTTGCCTTTAGGTCGTGGTGGCCGACTGGTCAAATGATAGATATCATCTATCGCGACCTAAAGATAATCTTACTTCCAGCAACCGGCTTTCTGTTTGGTCAATGCGCGTATTCCAGCTATCTAGACTCCTTCCAGCTTCATAGCGAATACGTTCACTGACTTTATGAGGACAACTATGATTACCACCTATTCTACTTGCATACACGTTCCATGTATTCATATCCTTCATTCTATCATCCAATTGAACTGGAATAATTGTTTCCACATCTACGTAAAGACAATCCCTCGGACTGTCATCTAAGCGATGTTCTATCAATAAATTTGCGGCTTGGAGCATAAAACCGCTTCTAGAAGTGAGTGTATCTGCAATTGCGGTTAGTTCATCCTTTGAGCTAAATTCCCCGCTGCCGGTTATTTCCAAGCGACGAATCTGCTCGCGCAGCTTTTCAGGGGGAAGTCGCCCACAATCTATCTCTATCGCACGTCTTATTAATTCCCCAGCAGTTTGGTGTTCAATTCTTCCACTGGTGATTAAAGGTTCTTTTGCACAAAATAGTCTCATTCTGCCGACAGTATCTACGTGTCGTTCAACAGTTATATTCACGTATGCCATGTTATTACTGTGTGTCAAACAATTTATAAACCCATCTATTCACTCTTTCTACCCCTCATCTCAAGAATCATCTTCTCAAAGAGCCCTTCAGGGGGAGCGTCCCCTAACGGTCTTCATCCCATTCAACCCCCCATAATTGGTTACGTATTTTGGTTTTATCCTTTCATTTCAAGAACCATCCTCTCGAATTCGTCTATTGTCAGAAGAAGAACGGATTTTGCATCAACTTCAAGCTTTAGGGTTATTGGTCCTGCGGATGAAGAGGACAGAATATCCTGGAACTCGCGTTTGCCGTCTTCGTTTTTGAATATTACCATGGAGATTCCCTTCTGCGCTGTTTTCAGAGCATTGCTTATAAGAGATTCCATTCTTTTTTCGTCCCCATCTTTATCAAAAATATGAACGCGCATTTCCTGTCCGATCATATCCATTTTTGTATCGCATTCTGTTTCTTCTCCAAATTGTGTGAATGGGATAGCATTATTCACGAAGATGTCTCTTAGTTTTCTGAAAATGCAAAGATACCCTGAACTTCTCTTACTTTCTTCTTCCCATACTGAGGGACAATAATAGCCTATTGATTCCCTGACCACGTCTTTTTTCACCAGATTGCCGAGTATATACTCTACGTTGTAATCGGATATATACACGGTTCGTCCTTCTTTCATAATTTTTCTGAATCCGTTCTTTACTTCGGTAGTGTTGAGTGGGGTATACTTCCACCTATAATCTGTATTGACCTGGCTGAAAATAGAAATAAATTCAGGTGTTGTTATTGAAATCTTTGTTTTGGTTATTGGCGGGAAATCCGGGACATCCAGTTGGTACATCACTTCTTCTTTTCTTGCAAAATATACTCCTACCCCAAGGATAAGAATACTCATTACTCCTATTACGATGAAAACCGGGTCCTCGAAAATAGTAGCAGCCCTGGCATATGAAACCGGAACGTCCTTTTCTATTTCGCCCATTTTGAATTTGAAGGTATAATCCCCGAATGGTAATTTATCCGAGCCAGGCACACTTTTGCTTACATCTACTGATATTTGGGATACGTCGCTGAATTCGTATTTTCCGTAACTATCTCCCTTCTTTGATTTTACTGTGACTTCAACATTTCTTATGACTACCGGGGTTCCTTCCTTTTCAAATGCGAATCGTATTATCTGTCGTTCCTCTTTATCATAGAGTTTTTTAACATCTACAAAAACCACATGAAGGAATGTTTGGGCATATCTATTCCCCGCCTCATCTTCTATACTTGCAATATAATCCCCACTATCCAGGTTTATCGGAAGATAATCTGTTAGTTCGGTCTGAATGTTTATTGGCACTGTTTTGAGCAGTTTTCTCTCTCCAACCAGCTCACCATTTTTTGTTATAGCTACGTAAAGGTACTTTTCTACACCTGTTTTTTCATTTAGGGTTAGTATTATCGGAACTTCTTCATTTGTTATTTCAGTTGGTGCTACTGTGAACCCGCCGCTGATATACCATGAACCAGCCGCTTCCTTCTTTATTTCTGCTATCCTTAGTTCTCCAACGTCGTCTCCATTTACATCCTTCCCGGTAAGGTCTATCTTTACGTATCTTGTTTTCCCCTTGAAAATATTTGTGAAGAAATCCTCGATGTGGGTTTCATTGTCAAGGGATTTTTTGTTATATGTTATTCCCTCTGGGTTATCTGGGGTTGCCCATGCAGTTTGAATAAGCAGTTTCGCAACATCCTTTGCAGCAGCTTCCGGATCTCGTTTCCATCCCCCATCAAGCGTTTGCGGGATAAAAATCAACATTCCATTTTTTCTTCGGATAGCACTTACCGAACCATATATTATAGAATTGGAGTCTCCAGACGTTCCTTTTGCAACATACAACGGCTGGTAAAGGTTTAGTCCATTTGTGAGTAAATCTTCTTTTTCATCAAACGAAACGCCAGCATTCTTTAAGGCATTTTCCGGAGTTGAAACCAATAGCCCATTTTTCAGGATCATCTTGTCAAACTGAAGGCCAAGATACACTATGTTCACTCCTTTTTCTGTCAGTTTGTTCATGTCGATTGAGCTTTCAATTCCAAATAATTCCTGTGGCATCCTTCCATGTGGTATCAATAGAAACGCGCCTTTCGGAATTGTTTCAAGTTGTTCAAGGTCAAGTTCGTTTACGCTTATTCTTTTCTTTGCCATTTCCTTTTTCAATATCGCTCTGAAATCCGCATATTTTGTCGTCTGAGCTTTATCCATCGGACTGGATAGAATAAATACCTCCGAAGGAATTCCCATCTCATAAGTCTTGAAGTTCATGGTGAAATTTTGAACACCATCTGTGTTGTATCGCAGTCTGATATACCCTATACTCGTATTATCTTTTTTGTCTCCCGCAGTGATTACTCCACCATCCTCTATTGTAGTGTTGAGTTGAGGCGACAGCACGAGTCTTGAAGTGAAATACATCTGCCCTGCCTTTGCGCTCTGGGCATAAAAATATAATCCTCCGACGAGAAGTAGCATAAGTACCATAGCAATAGTTGCCGCCATTATCCAGGTGTTTTTCTTTGGTTCTACTCCATCAGAAGGCCTGCCTATTGTCTGACTTTTGGATGCAGCAACTTTATCGAGAGGTTTTGAGAATATTTTTGAAATCTGCTTGCGAATCTGTTCTATCGGGCTTTTTTGTTTAACCCTGAATCTGGAGATATGCTGGTATCTTTTTCTTACCTCGAAACGGTAAATTTTTTTTATAATTTTTATCTTTTTAAGTTCCATATACTGGCCGCACCGCCATATTCTTGTTTCGCGTTTTGAGTTATGCGTTTTGTCCTGAACTTATTGTACGGATTCAATATACCCTTCAGTTACGAGCTGGTTAAGCACTTCTTCAACACGAACCTCGTTAACATTGTTTACCTTAGAAAATTCCACTATGTTTATTTCTCCGTTGTGCTCAACAATCCATTCCTGTACCTTTGCCCGCAGTACGTCATCTGTAAGGTTTTCGAGTTTTCCAAGTCTTAGCATAAGTTCATCGTTTCTTCCCTTAACATCATAATTTTCCCTTCGCAATGCGTTGTTATCATCTTCAAGACGTTTTAATTTTCTTTTAACGTCGTCAAGTTCTTTTTTCATGGTATCATATTCTGTATAAAGTTTTGAATATTCCGTGCCGACCGAGTCTGTTGCATCCTTCACAACATTTTCCATTATCTGCAGGATTACCTTTGTGTCAATCGTATAATGTGTACTAAGAAGAGTTACCAGATTCATAAAATATCTGACCATATCCAGGCGTCTCTTTTTTGGGGATATGCCACTTGGTATAGTGTATTCAAGTTCTATCGAATCATCTGTTAACCTGAGAATCGAAAAGAGATATGGGATACGATTTATGTCCCTGCTTTCAACGTATGCTGCACTCGCACCATCTTTTTCCTGCGCAACTTCCAGGAAAGATATTGAACGCAATGCTGTTGAAACATCCTTTATGCTGGTTTTAAGTTTTGCGGATATTTTAAATCCATCAACCAGCGGTGTTCTCGAAGATGATGTTCCTGGTTGTCCTGTTTTTGCACTCTGCTGCGCTGATGCAGTGGCACCTTTTTGTTGTGGTGTTGGGATTAACGGCATATTTTCACCTCTTCTTTATTTTCTCTTCCTTACGAACCTCAGAACCGATAACCTCGATCGAAGGAGAATACCTAAATATTAACGTGAAGAGAACGATTATCGCTATAAATATTATTGAAACTATGATAGTTCGGAAGTCAAATCTTCCAAGAAAGACTGGCAACACTACCAACACCAGCACTACGAACATTATTACAATCCCAGATATCATTGCTGCTTTTTCGAACTTCTTGCGTTTTTCCACCTGATCTTTCACATGCTCCCCGCATAGAGAAACATTGTTGTTTAGTGGCTTGTTGAGAAGTTTCTTTATTCTTCTGGCAGCATCCACAACAAAATCATTTTTTACTCTTATACCTTTTATCCCGTTAGTTCCATTGCAAATCGCGCAGTTAGCCATGCACTCATCACCCACAACCGTAATAACTCTTAACTCTTCTAATCCTATACATCTAGTTAATCCTCTAGTATTACCTGGGTTATGTCCCTTCCACCAAGCTCGTTTTTCTTTATATCTACTTTCCCGAATATGTTTATTATTGTTATATCGTCTATTCCGGCATCCTTTAGAAAGTCGCTTATATTTCTTCGCACTAGTCCGTATCTTTCCATGAGAATGACGAACGAAACAACATCTATGTGTCTATTACTTTTTTCGAACAGTTTGGATATTTCCTCTATTTTCTCATCACTGAGTCCATACTGTCTTACGCGTCTTCTGAATTCCTCTTTTACAAAAGCAACTGATTTTGCCATAGCAATATCCCTCCGTTGTGCAGTGCTAAGAACCTTGTCCAGATCAAGGAAGAATTCCATGGACGGTTCTTCCCCCTCTATTTTATCCAAAAGGAACGTTGGTGGGTAAGGGGTTGATGAATGGAATGCCATATTTATTGCGCATTGTCCAACCCCTAGTTTTGCTATCTCATTTCTCATATAATGACTGAAATTAAGCGTTCCCTGCAGATAATCCAGGAATCTCTCGAATTTTACCTTGAGTATAAACGTAGTGCCTACGTTGCTGAAAATAGCCTCGCTAATATCTGTAGGATTTTGGCTTGCCACTATTAATCCGAAATTGTATTTTCTTCCTTCCCTTACTATCATCACTGCATCACTATTTTCTTCTTTTGCAATTTTCCATGCTTCGTCTATGACAACTATGAGTCTTAGTCCTTTTTGTTTTGCCCATCCGGATGCTCTCATCTTTTCCTTTACAAATTGAAGAACCGTAAGTGCGCCAAGAGCTCGAAATGTTTCATCCGGCAGTCCGGAAAGATCCAAGTCAACAAGTCCCGAGGTTACTAAAGCATCAAGACTTACTGTGCTTTGCTGCGCAAAGAAATCTTCTCCGCTTTTTGTGAATTGTTTGAGCCTGTATATCGCATTTTCAAGCTCTGCCGGGATTTCATATGTGCCGAGTTTTGATTGCTCCTCCAGTATGCGGACCACGTCCTTTAGCGTTGGCGGACTAAGCGGCTTTCCTAATTCATCTTTGTGATCAAGGGAATCCATCTTGTATTTGTTTTCCATATATGACTTTTCAATTGCCTGTTCTGTGAGTCTCCTTTGTTCTGGATAATTCGCAATATCTGTAAGCAGCTCGAGCGTTCTGACAACCTGTTTTATCCGGTCATACGGTTTCATTCCTCCCAAATCCAACAGGTTGAGATAAGATCCTTTACCGAGTGAAATTACTTTCCCATTCGTTTGTTTTACCCAATCCTTGTATTCTCCTGCCCAGTCAAATACCAGTGCATTCGAATCCCATACAAAAGACGCGCGCAATAGGAATGTTTTAATAAAATAGCTTTTTCCGCTTCCGCTTATCCCTACGATGGAGATGTGTGGGTTCGGCACATGTTCGTATGACCAGTAAAACGGAACGTGAAAGACTCTGGTCCTTCCCACATATATTGAATTTGCCGGATCTGCGAATATTATCTCCGCCGGAGGCTCGGGAGGGTGAACAAGAAGATTTCTTTTGGAAATTTCTTTGTTCGATATTTTACTGATTTTTATTTTTCCGCCAAGCATTTTTATCCATCACCTGTTATTCGCAATGTGTCCTATTTGTTAGCTATATTCTCCTGAATCTACACCATGCTTTCCTCAAGTTCCTGTGGGCTTGTAGGCAGTATCCTCTCCCATTCAAAGCATTTGAGCATCTCGTCTGCTGTAAGCCATTCAATCTCTACGTTCAGGGAGTTTGCAAGAATTGATTTGAGTTCATTTGCCTGCACCTTCACACCTGCAATCGCACCTTCCTTACTCACACCTGTTGCGGTTGTCATCGCATATGCGATTACTCCCATTGGTTTTATTCCCTTTACAAGTTTGTTCAGCTGAAGGTCCCACAGAGCAACCTCACGCTCGTATTTGTCAATCCTGAGAACATCCGGCTCTGGTTTTTCACGCTCTCGTGCAAGCCTTAACTGTGCCTCTGCCCTTTTTGCCTCTATGGTCTTTCTCTTTTCTCCGATATCCTCCACGTAAAGCAGGTATGCGATCTTTGTTACGTTTCTAAGGTTGGATATCGCGCGTTCAAACGATTCGTTGTATAATACGTTTTCCTCGCTGCTTTTTTCGCTTGCGGATTCGAATATCTTTATTCCAAGGAAAGCTGAGGCATAATATATTCCCTGAGATTCTTTTACTATAACATCCTGGGAAGGCGGTATTTCATATCCAGTGTCTGTAATCATTATGGTCTTGGTTCCCTTTGTGATAAGTGGTATCATGATGTATCCATAGCGGCTGAATAATATGCCTAACAGTCCGCCTATACCTGCGGCTATTCCTCCTATCATTGAGAATATTCCGCCGCCACCTATCATTGCAAAAAGTGCACCTAAAAATGCAAGTCCTATTGACACATACATTAGGAGTTTGTTCTGACTGACCATGTGTATCACTTTACCGAGGTTAAACAGCTGAAAGTGATTCTTAGAGGAGGATTATAAAGGTTAGCTTATGACTACTGGCTTTTGGAAACCGACTAAAGAGACGGGCTAATGACGCACGGTTTTTCAGTCAAATAATCTTGAGGTAAGTAGTTCGAATAAAACGTCAACGCGGCGTCGTTTGCTGCTCTCATCGCCTTTATCAATATATCCCGACCTGTCAGGGATTGACCGAATATAGCGTTATCAATATACGCTCTAGCAATAGACCTCGAATGTTCGTCCTCACCTGCGCAAGTTAATGTGTAGCCGCTTCTATATCTCCTCTTCAACCTTTTAGCATCTTGCAATGTTTTATCTACGGCATCTACGTAATTCTCTACAGTATCATGAAACTCAGTTAATGTTATTCTCGGAACCGCTTCCTTGGTGACTGCATGCATCTCATCCACCTCGCGATTCCTTATACTCTTCACCACAACATCCGGATCTTCACTCTTGGCAAATTCCAGGAGATAATTTACTTTTCCCATATCATGTTTCTCCAAATCTCCATTACGTAGTCTCATAAACGCGATCCACACATAACTAACTTCTTTGATGATTAATTCACATAATTCAGAATTCGCATCTTTCGTTTT
>DUGF01000058.1 GCA_013331535.1 Microcaldota archaeon
AGCGTTCCGAATTTTCCCCTTGTTAGTTGCAGGTTGTTCTGCCATTCGTTGACATAGCCATTTTCGATTTTTATCTTCGAACCTGCCTTGACCAGTTCTATGTCGTCATTCCACAAAACCAACGTTATTGAACCGCTCTTGTCTTCGATTTTTGCATTCGCAACGCGAAGGGTTCTTCCGTATTTGTTGATTTCCCGCACAGAATCTATGCTAACAACTTCTGCATCTATCGAAACTTCCTTTGAACCGGCTTTCAGATCTCCAATGTTCATATGTTCACCAGATTAATGTGTATTGACCGCTACTTCTTTGCTCGTATTTCCTTTTTCTTTGGCCTTAAGTATTGCGAACCGCATTTTCTGCATTTTTTAAGCCCTTTTGGATTCCTGGACTTACATTTTCTGCAGATCATTATTTTTGATATTTCAGCATCAGCTTCTGGAAATTTACCCATAAAAATTTCACCCCAAAATTTTTTGTGTTGAACGAAACGCCGTTTAACCCAATAAGAATCACCCTAAACGATGAGTTAGTGAAAAACATATGCATCGAAATCCTTAAAATACATACGCGGCACAAAAAAAGGTATAATGCCTCAATAGCTCAGTGAAAGTCTTGAGTTTCCGATAAAAATGCAATGCATTTTTATGGACCATAAAACGTTGCGACGTTTTATCGGTTGTCTTATGGTCTCGGGTCTTGTACGGCTCGAAACGCAGAACTCGAAACGCAAGACTTCTGTATGTAGAGCGCCTCTCTTGTATTATTTCACCCAAACCCCCCTCCAAAACATAATGCGGGGTGCGGGATGCTGGTAAGGAGGAGGTCGGGAGTTCAAATCTCTCTTGAGGCTTTTCTTATTTTCTTATAGAACTTATTGCAAATTACGGCACGAGTATTTCTCGTAGTGATCCGCGCGAGCGTAAGCGAAGCGCTTTGCCGTAATGATCCGCGCGAACCCGAAGGATGAATTGAACGACGAATCGTTCAAATATTTCGCAATGGTGATTGCTCAATGAAGCGCAACCTATTTTTGCCCAGATTTTATTTACTCCACAAAATTAAAGCGAATAGAATCGTAGTGAACCGCGCGAACGAAGTGAAGCGCTTTGCCGTCCATTCGCGCCCCTATGTGACGCTCCACGGCCTAAAGGCCGTGGCTTCTTTATCGGACAGTACTACTGTTTCAACTAGGCCTTTGGGAGACAAGCTTGTTGCCTTGGGCAACAAGATGCCCACGCGATTGAACGGCGAACCGTTCAATGCGCACATTGTCCAAAAAGACAATTGTGTTGTTCGATGCGTCGAACAATCGGGAGCCGAAGGACGTAAAGAAGCCAGGTTCTCATCCTCGGACTTAAGTCCGAGGCTTCCGAACCGTGGAGCGTCAGTAGAGCTGAGTTTATTTGAAACACCTGACTCTATTTTGCAGAAAGTGATTTGATTGCACGAACCAGTGCCAGCAAACCCTCAAATGAAAGAGTCGCCAGCTTCTTTTTAACGGATTTCAGGAAAGAGATGTCCTTTTCTAACAGAGAAATAATTGTTGATGCTGGAAGATGTTTTTTTCTTACAACCGCACTAAAACGAGCCCTAGTTATCGGAGGAAGGGCAAGAATTGCCTTTTCCAGTGGAATATGCTTATCTCGGATCGACACAACAACGCGTTCGATTGAAACGATTTCCTGACTGATATCCTTCTCTGCGCGTTCTTTTCTAACAATGCTTTCTTCTATTGCATGTTTAACAGAAGGTTCCAAGACGATTTCAGATTTTGGATTGTGCGCAGCGAATTTTCCCTTTTTCTGGGGAGTAGAAATTATAGGCTGTGATTGTTTTGGTGCTGCAACCGGTTCTGGATTTTGAGTAGTGACGATTATTTCGGAACTATGAGCGGGTGATTTAACAGGGTGGCCAGATTTTATAGGAACGGATTCAAACTTTATCGAAACTGGTTCAAACGATTGTTTTGTACCGGATTGTTCCGCGCGGATTTTTTCGGATTTTTCGAGGTTATCTTTTGCCTCTTCAGATGCCGCCACGATTATCGGTTCCTGAATTTCATCTGCACGTTTATCATCAGCACGCTTATGTTTTTGTCTTGACTCTGACTGTCTTTGTTCCAACCTAGATACGGCGACTGTTTCACTTTGTTTTATCGAAGCTGCTTTTTCACGCAATATTGCAGCGGATTTTTCGGTTGAGATTTTTACCGAGCCGCCAAAAGGAGGAGGAGTATCGTACTCCATATTTTTGATTATGTCTTCAAGAATGTATGGATTGACTTCCTTTCTGATTATTGGGGTTGCGATAAATGTGTATAAAGGCAGGGTTGATTGCTGCCCAAGGGATTCTTCCACCACTTTTTTTGCATAATCCTTGACCCGGATTTCCGAAGAAACCCCTAAAATCTCTGCCTTTCCGGTTTCCGGATTGAAAAAGGTAATAACATAATGGGAGGATTGTACATCTTCTCTTTCGGATGTTCCCTGCACACTTGACATAGATGAATCAGAGTGTGATGCGACATCATCTTGTATTTCTGCAATGGCAACCGAGATGTCTTTCTTCGCCTCTTTGGCTGGCGGTTCTACTTTTTCCATGAATTTGGAGAATTGCTGCAATGGATCGTCATCCTCGAGCATTGTCTGAATATCAACAAGCGGTTTTAGTTCGCCCTCTGAAAATTCGTATTTGTAACTCATTTTCTGGACAAACCGTGCGCACATGAATTAAATAATGCGGGAAGGAATAAAAACAAAATGGTCGGAAAGTGCGTCTTGAGTTTCGAATCTAGAGTTCTGAGTTTTCCGCATCACTATGATGTTTCTCAAACTCCGGTTTCGGATGTTTTTTCTTTTGCACCGGCGCGATTACGGATGCTTTTTCGGATTCTTCGGGCTTTTTCGTTTTCTCTTTGTTATCCGAAGTATTTTTGTTATCGGAATTATCTTTGTTCTCCGCATTTTTGTTCGCTCCGAGTTCTTTTTTCCACAGCACGGTTTTTTCCTTTTCTAATTTCTCCTCGCGCTTTTTTCTTATGTACTCTCCTAAAGCAACGCCCATTTTGCGAAGAAGATTTACAAGCAGACCTTCATTACCTTTTGCTCTGAATCTAACGATCATTGGCCTGGCATCAGCCCGTTCCCAGTTCTTTTTCTCTGACTCCATGCAGACTTCGCAGAACTTTTTTCCATTAATGATGTAAACCATGGTAAGCTTTCTTTTGCACCTGTCGCAGGTTTCCTGCTCTGCGCCAAAATCAAGGCGACGCTCGCCCTCGGCATGCGCTTCGGCCATTCCACCAGTACCAAATCCCATGGGCTTTGCAGGAACATACTCGCCCCCTCCCTGCCCTGGCACTGTTATTGGAGTTTCTTGTCTCTCGTGTCTTTTTTCAATGCGCCGCTCCTCGTCGCGAAGGTCCATCATGCAATACTGGCAGGTCCATTGTCCCCTCCACTGCTGAAGCTCTAAACTGGGAAGATACATCCTGCACTTCCAACAAGGTTTATTCATTCCGTAAAATGCACAGGAAGAGCAATAAGACTGACCATCCGGACCATATTCTGTAGGTCCTTCCTGACCGCAACGGGAGCAAAGCATAGGGAAACATAGGCACTGCAGATTTATATAGATGGTCTTGAGTTTAGCGTTTTGTGTCTTGGGAATTAGCTACTGGCTCTTAGGTATTTGGAGGTCCTAACAAATTTTTATTGGCCCGGCTTACTTACACGTCGCCCTTGAGAATTAAGGAATAAATAGAAAAGAAAATAAAAAATAGAAAAAGAAAGAAAGAGGAACGGACAATCCGTTCCTTTGCCCAGTACTTTACTCAGCACTTTACTGGCTCTTAAGCTGTGATACGAAGTCAGCCGCAGCAGAAAGTGTGTCATCAGCAGTCAAACCTGCTACGACAATCTTCTTGCCAGCAACTACTTCCTTTACTACAACTGGTGTTGCAGTAAAGTCAACCGCAGAACCTTCGAGTGCAGCCGCAGTGACAGTGTTGACTGCAGGACCACCAACCATGACCAATACGTCAGTGTCAGATGCATCCTTGTCAAGAACTACCAATCCCGCGAGAGAACCCGTGTATGGCAATGCTGCCATCACTGATGCTTTGTCCTCAGGCATTATAACCGCAGACACACCTGTTGTGTC
>DUGF01000096.1 GCA_013331535.1 Microcaldota archaeon
GTTTCGGGTTTTGAGTCTAGTATCCTGTTTTTTACGTCATACGTTCCGAAACGCTGAACGCGAAACCCGAAACAATTTTATCGGCCAAACTACCCCCCTCCCCCTGCTTTGCTTTAAATACTCCGCATGTTTTGCTTGTCTCCCGAGGTGGTTTAGATGGTATGGGAAAAAGATTTGATAAAAAAATTTGTAATGGCAGGTTACATGGCTGGGAAAAGAGGGCTTCCAGAAGAGGCGTTAGCTGAAATGATGGAGGTTTCGATGGGTGTGGTATAAGTCAGGAATAATTATTATTGTGTTGAAGTTTCCAGATCTTGGCTAGAAATAGCCGTAAGATAGTCTTATAAATTGTAAGGAATATAATCAATTTGTAAGAAATAATATAAATATGTAAGAAAGATGGTGAGAAATATGGAATTTGTTGAGTCTGGCCTTACTTCGAAATTTCAATTGACCCTCCCGAAAACGGTTAGAGAAACGCTTGGCGTCAAGGAACATGACGAAGTCGTATTCCTGATAGAAAACCGGAACGTCAAACTGATAAAAAAACCAGGAGACATTCTCAAAGCAATGGAATCACTTTCGGAAGGAAGACGTTTTTCGGCAAAGGAAATACGTGAAGAAATACAAAGGGACCGGAAGCGGTGGTAAAATGGAAAAATGGCTTCTTGATTCGCATGTTTTTTTGGATTACTTTCTAAAAAGTGAAAAGGAAAAAATCGCGAAAGACAGGATTACTGCGATTGCAACTGGAAAAACTAATGGAATTATAAGTACAATTGCTTTGTTAGAGGTAAAGTATAGAATGCTGAAAAAACTCAATCACGATAAGGCGGAAGAGGCAATGTTTCTCATAAAGAATATGCCGAACATGGAGATAATCAACGTAGATCACACCGTCGCTGAAACCGCAGCGGATATGCGATTCAAGTATTACAAAAAAAATGAGAAAGAGATGTCATATGCAGATGCGATTCATATTGCAACTGCAGTTGTCAATAGATGCAGTTTGATAATCACTGGAGATTCTGATTTTGAAAAAATAGACGAAATAAAAACAGAGGTTTACTAGGGGTAGTGTGCAAGCTTATTTACTCTTTCACAAATATATACGCCGCAACCGCATAAATAATCCCTGTTATCCCTACAAATGCGAATGCAGGTGCATATCCGAACTGGCTTGCGACTATTCCAAGTCCTGCAAGTACTGCGATTTCACCGAACCTATATGGTATGTGCAAAACTGCGATATCTGTTGAAACTGCCTTGCTTTCCCCAACCGATTTTTGGACTACTGCTTCAAACAAGTTTCCCTTTAGTCCGTACCCCAATGCAATCACTAATATCAATGGAAACAACATCTCTTTGCTCACGTAATCTATCAAAAGGAATGGAATCGAACCAGCTATAATAGTCCCAATGGTTATCCATTTAGGGTCAATCTTCTTCTTCACAGCGCCGAGTGTTGTAATCGCGGAGATTATAGCAAATACTCCGAGCATTGCACCTATTTCAAGCGCGCTCATTCCTGCTTTTTGTGCAAAAAACACTGGCAAAAGCAGTGCGAACGGGGCATCGTATGATAACGAGGAGATGCCAACTACTATAGATCCAGGTATGAATGCACTGCCCTTTCTTTCCCGAAACTGCCTGATCACCGAAGAAATATCAAGTTTTTGCCCATTTTCGTTTTTCACTCGTAATGCAAAGTAAATGAGCANNGGCTGTTCGTGAAACCAAGATAAATTATTGTTGCTCCAATTCCGAGTCTTCCTATAAATTCTCCAACTCCGCGAAGACCAAGCATTATCGTTGCAACCTTTCTTTCCTCACCGTTTCCTATTCGATACGCCTCAGTGCGGTTCACTGCCCAGAATGCGGATGCCTTTACGCCATCGAGTACCTGGCCAAACGCGAATAATGGAGCCGAGTTAGCTACCATATATGTTAATACCGATGCTGCACTGCTTACTCCGGCTAATGCAAATATCTTTCTTGTTCCGATTACATCTCCGATTCCTGCGAGGATGGTTCTTATAACCAGGAAAACAAGCGGAAAAACTGCAAAGATTATCCCTATCTCGGCTATGCCAAATCCTTTTTCTAGCATGTAAAGCGGGATAAGAATCCCTAAGGCTGCGCCTATTGCCGAAGTAATCAGGTTTAAAGCCCCGAGATTATTACGTTCACTGAAGTTTAGCATAGTTTATCCTCTTTATTCCTTTATCGCTACATTTTTAAACTTCTTTTAATCATTCAATTTATCGCTATACCGAACCAACTAAGTAATGCCGATTTTCAGGCAAATGGTTTCAGAAGTTGATTCAGTATAGTTTGAGGAGACTTTTTTAGTTACCTTAGGATATTATGCTATTCAAGAGGTTGAGTAATACATGGTTCTTTGTTTCGTAGCTTTATTCGTATTCGGGGTAATGTCCATCTTCAGTGCTAAATACCGCCCCCTTGCCAAAGATGCAATCAAATGTACATTCCTTAAGATGACTTTCAGGCCGTGCGATATCGGGCTTGAGGAAAGAATAAAGGCAAGCATTATCGGTTCCCTGATGACTCGCTCTCCAAGTGCGGCAACATTTGTCCATAACCATTACGGGGCCCTTTCAGTAGCATTCACGATCCTGTTCTTTGGAAGTCTTATCCTGACCGCGCAGGGGGTTTACAATTATTGGGCGTATGGCAATTGCAATGGAGAGGACTCGACCGGATTTTGCATTTTCAATCCAGGCGCTACCGGTGATGGTGGTTATTCCCAGATATCCAATCCAAATCAGCTTGTTCCACCAACTTCACTTGCTGGGATTGTATTGGGGTCCACGGCGCCTTCTGCCAAGGTAATTGTTATCGAATTTGGCTGTTTTTCATGTTCCTATACCAAGAAGGCTGAGCCAACGGTTCAATATCTTTTATCAAAATACTCTGGAAAAGTTCAATTTATTTATAAAATTTTCCCGCTTCCAAGTCATCCATTTTCAAATGAAGCTGCCATTGCTTCGGTTTGCGCAGATAAACTGGGTAAATATCCTGAATATCGTGCCTTGCTATTTGCAAACCAGTCTGATTTCCGCATTGGAGGTGCAGAGATTCTTCTCGCGCTTGCAAAACAGGTCGAAATGAACGAATCACAATTCCAGGAATGCATTGGTTCAAAAGATGTAGCAGATATAGTAAATTCACAAAGAAACGAGGGTTTGGCATCTAAGATCTACGGAACCCCAACATTTTTTATTAATGGAAAGCCGCTTGTTGGACCAAAACCTGTTTCAGAATTTGAGGCAATGATTGATGAGGCGCTTGGGAAGTAATGAATTGATGAATTGATGAATT
>DUGF01000020.1 GCA_013331535.1 Microcaldota archaeon
TCTGCTCTTGCTTCAAAAGCAACAGGTTATCCCATTGCTAGGGTTGCTGCAAAAATTGCGCTGGGCCTTAGTCTTCCGGAAATAAAAAATGCAATAACCGGAACCACCGCCGCATTTGAGCCTGCGCTTGATTATTGTGTTTTAAAAATCCCAAAATGGCCTTTTGAAAAATTTGTAAATGCCGAAAGGACGATAGGAACGCAGATGAAAAGCACCGGAGAAGCAATGGCAATTGGAAGAACATTTGAGGAGGCATTAATGAAAGCAATAAGATGTCTTGAAGTAAAAATCCCGGAGAAACTCGGAGCAAATCTTTCAGCGCATCTTATGCCTCCAACAGATCTCAGGCTTTTTGCGATATTTGAATGGTTCAGACAAGGAAAGAATCTCAATGAGCTTGTTTCACTGACAAAAATAAATCCATGGTTCCTTGAACGGATAAAGTATCTTGTTGGTTTGGAAGCAGAAATGAAAAAAATGCGAGAAGCGAAGACACTGTCTAAAGAACTGTTGATTGAGGCAAAACAATCCGGATTTTCCGATGCGCAAATCTCCAAGCTGATAGGAACCGATGAATCCAGCGTGCGGAAAAAAAGAACAGAACTTCGTGTCATTCCAACCTACAAAATTGTTGACAGCTGTGCTGGCGAATTCGAGGCAATAACTCCGTATTACTATTCAACTTATGAGGATGAAAACGAGGCGTTGCCATTGACTTCTGGAATGCAACAGAATGGCGGACGTAGCATAGTGGTAATCGGTTCTGGTCCAATTCGTATAGGCCAGGGAATAGAATTTGATTATTGCTGTTCTCACGCTGCATTTGCATTAAAGGAAATGGGATTCAAAAGTATAATGATAAACAATAATCCTGAGACGGTCAGCACGGATTTTGATACAAGTGACAGGCTTTATTTCGAGCCGCTTACTTTCGAGGATGTTCTGAACATCGTTGAGAATGAAGGAGCAGAAGGTGTTATCCTTCAGTTTGGAGGCCAAACCAGTATTAATCTCGCTGAAAAACTTCACAACGCGGGAATTAAAATTTTCGGAACACAGCTTGAAGGAATAGACGTTGCGGAAGATCGGGAAAAATTCCGCCAGCTTGCAAATCATCTTGGCATTCAGCAACCGGCAAATGGAACTGCCACGTGTGCAAAGGATGCGATGGACGTTGCAACAAAAATCGGCTATCCTGTTGTTGTCCGCCCGAGTTATGTAATCGCAGGCAGAGGAATGCGGATTGTTTATACTGAAGATGGTATGTGTGCCTTCATTGATGAAGCGGTTGATGTAAGCGAGAACAAGCCGGTGTTAATCGACAAATATCTTGAAAACGCGTTTGAATGCGAGGTGGACGCAGTCTGCGATGGAAAAAATGTTTTCATAGGCGGCGTCATGGAACACATAGAATTCGCAGGAGTTCATTCAGGAGATGCGAATATCGTTCTTCCATCACAGAATCTAAATGAGGGTGTCCTATCTGCGTTGGAAGATTACACGAAGAAACTGGCTCTTGCACTTGGTACAATTGGTCTTATCAATATCCAGTTCGCAGTAAAAGACGAAATAATTTACATTCTCGAGGCAAATCCCCGCGCAAGCAGAACCGTTCCGTTTCTCAGCAAGGCAATCGGAATCCCGCTTGCAAAACTCGCAACACGGGTTTTGCTTGGAGAGAAATTGAATCTAGAAGCATTGGAAAAGCAGAAAGAAAAACGGGTTCGTAATTCTTATTCTGTCAAAGGGGTTGTTTTTCCCTTCTTGAAAATAAAAGGAGCTGATATCGCGCTTGGACCTGAGATGAAAAGCACCGGAGAAACAATGGGAATCTCAGAATCCTTTGACGAGGCGTACGTGAAAGCACTTTTATCAAGCGGTCTTTCCATACCTGAAAAACGCGAGTCATCTGCGGTTCTTCTGAGTCTGAGAACCGAGGACAAACAATATGCCCCAATGCTCGGAAGACTTTTGAAAAATGCAGGTTTTATGATATTTGCGACTCCAGGAACCGCGAAATATCTTCAGGATGCGGTTGTAGTTGAGAAAATCGGGACGGCTAACGACGGACGGAAAGGAAACACTGATTCCGGTTCCCCAACTACAGTTCTTGACGTAATAGATGGCGGAAAAATCTCACTTGTTATAAACACTCCTCAGCGCGGGGGTGCATTCAACACCGATGGCTTCAAAATTAGAAGAGCAAGCATTGAAAAGGGAATCCCATGTATAACCAATGTGAGAACTGCCATTGCATTGCTAAAGGCAGTTGAAAAGATAAAAGAGAATGAAATCGAGGTAAAACGGTTGGATGAGTACGGTATGATCGAATGAGTATGGACAGGCCGGATGAATATGGTCGGGATGGAGGATAAACGAGATAGCCGCCGAACTAATCTGCTCTTCTTCGCAGCAGGTTTCATAGTCTCTGCACTTTTGTTCCTTATTATTATGCTTATTTTTCCGCTTGCAAAGCTCGGGGATTTGAATTTAGCGGGCGGTTCCACATCATTCTCATCAGTTCCATTTGCCTCGGTTCCGGTAACCANNACCATATCCGCGCTTTTCTCCCCAGATGCAGAAGATGATCTTCTCGCTCTTATCAACAGCGCCACAAAATCAATTGATATTGAAATTTATACGTTTTCATCAGATGAAGTTGTTTCCGCGCTCATCAAGGCAAAGAACCGCGGAGTGAACGTGCGGGTTATAATGGAAAAACGAATTATAGGAAAGCAGAATGAGGAAACATTTGTTGCTCTTTCGGCTGCGGGAGTTAAGGTTCGCTGGGCATCAACCGAGTTTAAACTTACTCATTCCAAATTCATGGTTATAGACGGAACAAGAGTTCTGGTCGGCTCCCATAACCTGAGCAAGAATGCATTAAGGCAAAACAGAGAGGCTTCTGTAATCTTTACAGGTCCCGAAGTCTCAGAATTCATAAAAGTTTTTGAGGAGGATTGGGTGAGGTAATAATATGATTTATTCTGTTTTCAATTTCTGGTTTTAATCTTGAAGTTTGACGATTCATTTTCCGCTTGTTGGGGGTGTGTACTCATCTTTACGTAATGCTAAATCTATTTGGTAATTGTTATGAGATAAACTGTTTATTTTATCTCGTACGTCTTTTGGAGTTGCATTCCAACGTTTCATACCAAAATACGGATCTTTACTAGAAAGAGCTTCTTCAATGCTTGCACTATATGGGGCGGCTAGACGACTTATGTCCGCATTATTTCGTTCTCGCTTGGTTTCTAAGAATATTTTACCAACTACTTTACATACCAATATTATCCCGCAAAAAATCCATAATGCGTTTATACTAGCCTTAGATAGCTCCGTCTTTATTAATTGTGGTTTCTGCACACTTACAACTGCCGGTTTGTCTGAAACTTCTTTCTGAGTAGCGTTTGCATCTGTCTCTAAAAGAAATGTTGCGCCAACTGCTAAACCTGTAACTAATAACCTGCCGCCATATCTTCTAAATGCATTTGCGGTAGAGGTAACTAATCCCCAGTTCTGCTGATTTTTTCTTACAGCCTGCTCGTTCATATTACATCAGTAAAGTATACTCTGTTCAATACTAATTAAAGATAATACCATCAAGTTGAATTTGGTTATATAGTCAGAAAACGCACAAACTCGCCCCCAATAAGCTTTATAAATAACATTTGAGCGAATATAATATGCGGTTTGCTCCATGTTTAGCAGTAATATTGACACTGCTCATATTGGCAGGCTCAGCCTTTTCTTCTACTACGACTTATCCAACAGTTTTAGATCTTCAGCAGGAGCAGGCGGCAGACGGTTCCGCAATACTAAAGGCATATCTCTATGTAAACAGCCCGACCGGAGAATCACCAGTTGTTTCTCCTCCTAATTCAAAAGTAACCTTTTTTACATTGGAAAAAGATCAAGTTTCTGGAGCCACCACCAAGAATATCCTGTGTGATGGCGTTCCGGCATCGAATCTAAAAGAAGGTTCCATTTATTATGCCTCCTGTGCAATTTCAAAAACAACCTATTCAAGTACACCCAATGGCTGCAAGGATGTTTATGCAGATTCCCAGATTCCAAGTGCGTTTTATCTTTCTTCGTCAAGCTCAAAAACAATTTGTGACTCTAAATCTGATATCATCTCCAAATTCTCTCAGCAATTGTCTGTTTCACTTTTTAATGAGGCTAAAAGCAACTACCTCATTTGTATTGTTGGCTTTGTTCTTCTTGGTCTCCTTCTCGCAACGATGTATTTCAGCGGAAGAAGCCCGCTTTCAATTTTGGATATTACAACGCCAAGTCTTCCAACTCCAAAAAGTCTTACAGCAAGTGGTCAGGTGCTTGGACACCTAGTATATGGTAGAATGTTGAAGATAACCCAGCAGAGTCTTGACTCTTTAAAGAAAGTGTTTAAGGCAGAGGGCGAGGCAATGTCCAAGGAATTGACAAGAAGCGGGAAAGCTTCCATTGCCAACGAAGTAAAAAGACTGGCTGCAAGATATAAAGAAGAAGATACAAAGAAATTTATGGAAGCCCTTGGCCTGAAGATGGCAAAGGACGGATATACTCTCACTGAAATCAAGAACTCCTTCCCAACAAAAGCAAAGGATTTGCTATTTTTCTCAAAACAAGAGCAGGGAGTGCTTGGGCAGATTATACAGCGCATGCAGAAAATGGCAGACCTGCAGATGAAAAGCGAGTCAAAATCACTTCAAAAGGCAGGAGAGCGCACAAAATTCTATGCAGATGCCTTGCACAATTTCGTAGTTGGTTATGCAAACAAGAATGTGTTAAGGCTCACGAGCGGGGAACGCGAATACGAGTGGGGGATAACCGGAAGAATTCAAAAGCTTTCTATGTTCCCGGTTCAGGGTGGTAAAGCACTGGTGAACGCATTTCCTTTACTTGGAAAATTAAAAATTCTGCAAAAAATTCCAGGAATGGATCGAATGACTTTACTTGGTGGAGGAATAGGCGCATCCATTGTGTCATATGTGCGTTCCATGCGCATTACCGGCAGATATGGAAAGGCAGTTGTCGGAACAATTATGCGGGCAGTCAAGAAGCCGACATCTGCGCAACTGCGTGCGATGGCGGAACAGGTAGATGCTCCACCCGATGCCAATGTTCCTTATCTCACTCGTGCGTATTATGATATTTACACTGCCGGTGCAAAGGAAACGCAACGCGTCGGAGTAATAATGAACATAGACTCCAATCTCTCGAACATATATCATACATTGCATAAGGATGTTCATTATGACATGATGCGGTACCTGTTGAAAAAAATGTACGAGCATCATGGCGTGAATTTCGAGCTTTCGGAACTGGATATAGGCGATCTGGCGTTTGATCATAAAAATGATGTCCTGAAGCGCATGAATCTTGCAGATAATCCAAAGAGCGCAGCAATTGCACAATTGAATAAAAAAGTCCGTGAGATACTTTCTGAAAAATACATGCCTGATGAGGAGATCACCGCGTTGAATATTGACAATCTTGATAAAAAACACAAAGAATGGCTCAGTAGCCGCGTAACCAAACTCTCTTCTCATGCCAGTAGCATGGCCGTGGATTTTGATGAGGTCGGAGTAAGGCGGGCATTGAATCGCATTAATGCAATCGCAGACAATACTGCATACGGGGATTCTTCCAGGGCAGTCCAGCTTTACGATTATCTTGTAAATGAGCACAAAACCAATGATCCCACTCATGTTCCTGACAGAAATAAATTCTATTTCACTGTCGGGCGGGACAGTACAACCTACAATCGGGGCAAACCAGGATTGGAATTCAGCGATATGTGGAACTCCTTCCTTCTAAATAATTTTATTTTTTCTGCTGAGAATGGAATGCTTGGAGGAGAGGGTGGTATACGCGAAGCTGCAATGGCATCTTCTCTTCATGTGATAAACAGAATGGTTTCGCTTAATCCAAAATTAGAAGGTATTGGCCCACTGTCAATGTCTGAAAAAGAAAATATGGTGCTTCTTCGAAGGGCTGTAACGGACTGGCTGAGGACGCAAGGTAGAACTGACAAGGCACAGGTACAAGAATATCTGAAGGAGTTCACAGATGCGATGAACGGGATGATAGTTCGCTATCTGCGCGAGCTTCTCACGGAAGACGGTCTAAATGCAATGAAGGGTCTTAATCTGAATCCGGATAAGACCGGCATTTCTGATGGCGACAGATCAAAGCAGCTTCAGAAAATGCTTTACGGCTATGAAGTATACAAAGCTGGCATTGAGAAAAAAGGAATTCGCGGAACCATATCGATTGAGCACGGCTCTCCGACTCCGTTAACATCCGGGGAGCCTTGGAAAAATGCATGGAACGCAATATTCAAATCCGGATCCACTATGGAAGAAAGAATAGTTGGAGCATACCGTGCGCTTGCAGGTCACAATGCACAAGTAATGTTCAAAGACAAGAATGGCAAAGTCGTTTATATGGCAGGCCGCGAAGATGAAATGGGTCCTGACCAGGGCTGGTGGAAATTCGACATGAAACGCCGTTGGATTGGTGACCCAGGAAGATCTGTTAGTTTTTGGACGGATTCTCATTTCTCAAAAGGCTACAAGATGCCCTACAAGCCAAATATCCAGCATGAGCTTGAAGCAAGAGGTGGCCTTGACCCGCAACAGAGCCAGTTTATGAAGGACGAAACCCTGCGTGCCAATTACAAGCGCATGTATGGCAGAGACATTTTGATGAACGAGCTTTATGATCATCTTAACGGTGTCATGGGAATGAATTCTTACAAATACACCAATGAAACAATGAAGTTTTATCTCAAGGCAGTACAGGGAATGCTCGGAGGAGCGCTGTTTTCAAAAGCAGAGGAACTTCTTGAAGAAGCAGACCGCACCAGGAACGCGGCATTGCGTGAGGAAGGAGAAAGAATCAGGGAAGAAGGAAAACGCGTTCTGGATGACAGGACAAATCCAACCACCAGCGAGAAACTAAACACCTGGGCCGACAGGCTTGTTGACCACAAAGACGACCTTCAAAAGTTAATGAACAAGCCATTAATGTACAATACTCTTGCATCAATGAATCATCCCTGGGTTATGACGCATGAGCGTTATTATGTTCCGTATGTTGATGGAATGCCTGTAAGCGATTTCGACAGGATTGTAAATGGATTTGTTGCATTGCAGGATTCCGAAGGAAAATGGAGAAGATTTGACCCGCAGAGGATAAATATCGAATTTGGAGATTCTGATGAGGGGTTACATTTCA
>DUGF01000012.1 GCA_013331535.1 Microcaldota archaeon
TCTTTAGATTTTGAAATAAGAGAACGAAGTTCTCTGTGTAGTCATTTTCTCTCGGTGCACTGATCTTTCAGAAATCATCCACATCATAAGTCAAATATCCTTTCGCTCTTAGTTTTTGCTTGTCCTTGATTTTCTTTGCCACAATGCCAAATCTCAAGTCTTTAGGAAGCCGTAAGACATTCTTCACCTTGCCTTGCAATTTGCACATGACACTAATTGCTTCCGAGTAAGTCAGTTCTCCCCATTTGAATTCAAAAGCATACGTTGATTTTTCGTTTTTTGCTATCAGATCAATTTCATAAGTGTTCTCTCCTTTTTTTGCCTGAGGGATTTTCCCCCACTGGCATCGCGCTTCAGTTAACTTCAGCTCACGCACCAAGAATTCTTTTGCCACCTGTTCAAAACATCTTCCATAAAGTACATTCAAATTCTTTTTTACACTGGCTATGAATTCTGGTCTCCTTGCTGCATAATCTGAAAAGTTTTTGTAAATCTGTGAAAACCAAAACTCAATGAGGGGGTGACGTATACAATAAATTCCTCTTTTCCCCTGATATGGCATTTCAAGTTCTATTAGTTCAAAATGGTCTCTAAGCTCATTGATTTGACGGGTTATAGAAGTTGCAGGAGTATTCAAATAACCTGCAATAGAAGATAAAGTATTGTTTCCTGTTGCTATGGCTTCCAGAATTGAGTAGTAAACCCCGCTTCTGCCTCCGAACTCTTGAGAGAGAATACTATTTACTTCATCTTCCAGTGGAGCATCTTTAACTAGGAACAGAGCATCAATCATTTCTTCTGCGCTTTTTCCCTGTAGGTTGAAATCTTCTAAAGCTACATAATATTTTGGATAGCCACCAAACAGCATATACGCTTTCACCAGATTTTCTTTGGTCAGCTTTAATTCCTCTCCAATTTCGAGGCATGAAATCAATGTCAATGGCTCCAGCCTTTTCCCCTTTTTTATCCTTCCATAAAGTGGTTCTTTTGAGCTTTTGAATAATTTTTTTATCAAGCCAATCAACGAACCAGAAAGAATTATCAAACCAGGTTTATTTTCATTAAGATCAATGGTTTTCTGCAAAATCCCAAAAACAGCAGGTTCAACTGAAGTGAAATTCTGGAACTCATCAAAAACTATTGGTGGTGCTTCCCTAGTTATCAATGTTTCGAAGAATTTATCCCATGAGTCTAATACTTCTAACTCTTTGAGTATTTTGCCTTGCCTTAATATTCCTTGAAATTCACTAAGCAAATCTGCAGAGGTTTTATTTTTGTTAACAAAAAAATACATTCCTTTATTCTTGAGGAATTCGAGTAACAGTCTTGTTTTACCTACCCTGCGGAGCCCATAAAGAGCAATGACGAACAGTTTTTTCTTAGCGAGTGCTTCTAATTCGTTTAATTCAGCCAACTCAGATTTTCTATTTACGAACTTCATAGTATTCACCTAGTGAATTATTCAGTAAGTGAATATATTTAAATCTTTCGATAAGACCTAATATACGAGACATTTGGCAATACTTTAACTATCATAAAGTTAACAATAATTAATAATAGTTAATAATATTAACTCAGAGAATTCCTAACAACCGAAAGCAGTCTTTATAAACTTCTCTTCTTAGAACACCACTCACGTTTACGCAGAAAAAATCGGCGTTTGTAGGTATCCCGAGACCTACGATTCGGTCTCGATCTATGTCGCGATCGACGCATCGATCACGAACATGCTCAAGAATGAAGCGTCATTCTTGACATCCGCAACCTGTTGGTTGCGTATATCTGCAAATTCGTGCTGATAACGACGTTTTTATGAGGGCAGAGAACTAAGTCCAGGCAGGCGGTTGCCATCTGCCGATGACAAGAAGTGAACAACAGTTCACTCAGATTACTTCCCCTGCATACAGATCTGGTCTGAGGACACTGGTTATTCCAAGACCTCAGATCAGCTCTGGGATTCCTCCCCCGGCGTAATCTCTTTTAGAGCTTGAAGCATGGTGGTCTCGACCGCGGCCGTCGCCAAGTCCTTCATGATTTCCCGTAGGTCATTCATTCTTCTGTCGTCTATTTCCTTAAGTCGGTCACGTACATATGTTCCTAATCCTGATTCACTATCAGCTACAAACTCAGCGGTATTTTTTGCCCGTTCGGCTAATCTGCCTATACCAGTCATGCACTCTTCGGTTCTTTCATTCACCTTCACTTCCATGTAGACTGTTCTTTCATACATGTCTACTTTCATATAGAGTCTAGCAGCCCTTTTATAAAGTTCACAGCCTTCATCATAATCCAATGTCTGTTCCGCTTCACGGAAATATAAGTCTGCAGCCCGTTTTGCATATCCTATGCGTGCGTATATATCCCCTGCTTCAACATATCGCTTCCCTGCCTTAAAAACCTCAGCCACAGCAATTTTATCTCGTTTATCAATATCTTCTCTTTGAAGATACTTGTCAAGGAATGCCTGCGGAATTCTATTCCCTCTTCTTACGCGCATTCTAATTGCATCCACAACGCCTATCTTTTTTTGTTCTTTCAGTTTAGTTATCATAATAATCCCCATAACCAGTTGTCCTCCTTTTCTATATAAATTTAATTCCAAAATTTCAGTTTATTCACTCTAAATTTAGATAGTTTTTTAAGTATTTTGGAGTATATACTCCATAATGGGTGCTATGTATGAGTGAAAGCCTAGATGAAAAGGATTTTGCAATAATCGATGAGCTAAAGAAAAATGCAAGACTCTCAGAAAAGAAGATTGCTAAAAGAACTGGCATCCCTATGACCACAGTTCACAATAGAATAAAAAAGTTAATGGAACTCGGAATCATAGAGGCATATACCATAAGATTAAACCATAAAAAACTAGGCACACCTCTTACGGCTTATGTGCTTCTCAAGACTCTACCCGGGGTGGACCAGAAGGAAATGTTAATCCAAATTTCAAAAATGCCAAGCATCTACGAAGTTGCGATGGTTACTGGGGAATTTGACATTCTTTTCAAGGTAAAGATTAAAACCATGGAAGAACTTAACAAGATCGTTGTCCAAACTTTGAGAAAACAAAAAACAGTTGGAGAAACCAGAACAATGATAAGTTATGAAACAATAGAAGTTCCGTAGTCTTAGGCTTTGCGTCAAAATTAATCCTCTAGTACAATAATGTATGCCCTTTTTCCAATTTACTTTATATTCCTCCTCAATCCTTCAAAAAACCTTTTTGCTTCCTCGTAATCCCTTCCTTTTATTATGTGCTTCAGGAATTCGATCCTTCCAGAAACCTTTTCCAGCTGCCTTAACGAATGCGGGCTGAACAAAATTTCCGAAAGAAGCCAATCATCCTCCGAAAGAAGGCCTTTTGCTATTGTCTTATGCTTCTTGAATGTTGTTCCTGGCACTGACTTAGGTTCCATGCACGCGGCAAATATAAGCGAAGACGCAAACGGCAGCGTAAGCGAGTATGCCATCATCTCATCATGTTCCTTGAACGTGTAATGGAATAGATTGATTTCGAGCCGCTTTCCGAGAGCTTCGAAGATTGCAGCTCCATCCGGGTTAGACTCTCGGATTATCACCATATTTTCATCAGAAAGAGCTTCAACGTTCGCAAACGTTGGACCGAACATCGGATGAACAGAAACGAACCTCATCCCGGCTTTCTTGTAAAATTCCGGAAGCCCTGCCTTTATTGATGCAACGTCGGCAAGAATACAATCCTTTGGCAACAGATTGATGACCGAATCAAATGCTTGGATTGTGTTCCGCAAGCTAACCGCGTTAATCAATAATTGCGGCTCAAATGATTTTATTTCATTCAAATCCGTGATTATTTTCACGCGTCCGCCAGTTATTCTCCTGGGTTTTGATTCGTCTATATCGTATACTGCGACCTCGTTTCCGCTGTCTTTAGCGAGTTCATTCGCTAACCAACTGCCCATGTGCCCAATACCAATAATTGCAATCTTTTTCATATTTTCGCCTCCTTGTAACATCCGAGCATCCTAAACATCTCGGTTTTTTCTTTTGCTTCTCTTAGTGCATTTGCTACTTTTGCATCTGCTATTGAACCCTGCAAATCCATAAGAAATGCGAATTTTCCGTGTTCTCCTCTTATAGGTCTTGACTCAATGCGCGTAAGGTTTATTCCAGCATCTGAAAACACCTTTAGAACAGCGAATAATGCGCCTGCCCTGTGCGGAGTGGTAAATGCAATAGAACATTTGTTTCCATTAGTGACCGTTGCATTGTTCCCTTCTTTTCTGGCCAATACGACAAATCGCGTTGAGTTCGACTGGTGATCCTCTACGTTCTCCTTCAGCACTTCCAGCCCGTAAATCTCTGCGCACAGTTTATTTGCTATCACGGCAGCAGCCTTTGGCCGTTCATTTGCAAGCATTGCTGCAGCGCCAGCAGTATCATAATATGGCCTTGCCTCAAACTTGTTTCTTAAAAGGAAATTCCGGCATTGCCCTAATGCCTGTGGATGGGAATACACGACCTTTACTTCGCGGTAATCAGTTTCAGGGAGCGCAAGCAGGCAATGGTGTATTGGAATATTCATTTCCCCGACTATCTGCAGGTCGGTTTCTATAAGCAGGTCGTTTACTGCGTTTACCGATCCTTCGAGCGAGTTTTCAATAGGTACAATTCCCGAGTCTAATTGTCCATTTTCCACTGCTTCGAAAACATCTGCGAATTCAAGACAGGGTATGGGCACTGCCCCATTGCCAGTTTCATTTACTGCAATTTCACCAAATGCGCCATGCTCCCCCTGAAATCCAATGAGCTTTAGGTTTTTTCCCTGCACGCGCTTTGCTTCGTCAATCAGTTCTCTGAATAATTTTTCAGAAAATTCAGGGGCAACAAGTCCGATACTTTGCTTTCGAGCATTTGAGATGATTTCGTTTTCGCGCTCTTCATCGCTGGTTGTGGATACAGTTCCATTTCCTACGTTTTCCACATTTCCGTTCCCTTCAGCACCATTCCTGAGCTTCTTTGCCCTGAGTGCAAGCTCCATTCGTTTGCTTACTAATTTTAACAATTCGGAATCAATCTTGTCAATATTTTTTCTTGTTTCTTTCAGATCCATAAAAATTTCACCTCAAATTTTTCTGTCTCTCAAAGTGCGACTTTGAGATCCATATCTCTCACCTCTACACTTTTGAAACGCGTTTTATTTTCTGTTCTAACAGCATCAGGTCTGCAAGAACTATCGCGGTTGCCGCTTCGATTACTACTGGCGCACGCAATGCTATGCAAGCATCATGTCTTCCCTGAATTGAAAGCTCCGCGGGTTTTCCGGTTCGCAAATCCACTGTTTGCTGTTCCTTTGCAATGCTTGACGTCGGCTTCACCGCAACGCGGAACACCAATTCGTTTCCGTTCGTTATCCCGCCGTTTATCCCGCCGGAATTGTTTGATTTTGTTTTTCCGCTTTCTGTATCAATGATTTCGTCGTTGCATTCGCTTCCGCGCATTCTCGCACATGCGAAACCGGCACCGAATTCAATTCCTTTAACCGCAGGTATGGAAAATATTGTGTGACTTATGAGAGATTCGACAGAATCAAAGAACGGCTCTCCCAATCCGATTGGGATTCCGCTCGCACGGCATTCGATTATCCCGCCAACCGAGTCATTGTCCTGCATTGCGGATTCGATAGATTTTTTTATGTTGTTTTCATCTTTTGAACCGCCCGCTTCTGTTAGGTTTGCCTCGACTCGTACCGGAGCAACCATTTTCTTTGCAATCGCACCTGCGGCTACCAATCCCAAAGTAAGTCGTCCTGAGAAATGCCCTCCGCCCCTGTAATCATTGAATCTTCCAAATTTGGCATGTGCAACGAAATCTGCGTGTCCTGGTCGCGGTGTGTTTTTTATCCGCTCGTACGTGGTTGAATCCGTATCGCGGTTCTCAAATTCAATTAGGATCGGAGCACCGGTGGTTTTTCCGTTGAAAACCCCGCTCACGATTTTCGGCTTATCTTCTTCGGTTCGTGGAGTTGTTCCAGTTGCCCCGCTCTTCCTGCGTGCAATGTCTGCCAGCAAATCCTCTGCAGATAATGAAATGCCAGCAGGGCACCCATCAATAACTGCGCCAACGCACGCACCGTGTGATTCTCCAATTACGCTTACGCGAAATAATCTTCCGAAAGTATTCATATTTTCACCTCATAATATAATCAGCATTCGCTCCGATCCCTTTCAAATCCCAAAAAAATCTAGAATACGATTTGTAAATGCATCCTGCATTTCGTATTGTAATTCCGCTCGTTGCATTAAGCGCCGCAACAGCGCATGCCATTGCGATTCTGTGGTCTCCGTGTGGGTCAACAACTAGATCACCAGCCAGTTTTTTGCCAGTTACTTCAATCGAATTTTCATTTATTTTTATTGCTGCGCCCATTTTCGTAAATTCTTCCACAAGCACAGCTGCCCGGTCACTTTCCTTATGCCTTAGTCTTTCAACCCCAGTTATCCTGCTCGTCCCGTTGCAATTGCATGCAAGCACAACCAATGGCGGGAACAAATCCGGGCAGTCGGTTGCATTGAATTCAAATGAATGTAAGTTGTCTTTATTTTGTCCAACGTATATCGAATCGTCCGACATTATTATCTCGGCTCCAGCACTTTTCAGCACTGAAAGTACCGCTTTATCTGCCTGAAGAGAACTTGCCCGTAGTCCAGTAACAGATACACTGCCTGAAATCGCACCGGCAACCAAAAGGAACGAAGCTCCAGACCAATCACCTTCAATTGTGTAATGAATCGGTGTGTAGTTTTGGCTTCCCGAGATATTAAATTCCGAAAGTTTATCATCGTGTTTTATATTAATTCCGAATCTTTCCAACAATTCGAGCGTCATTTCAACATACGGTCGGCTCTTCAGATTATTTACCAAAATCTTGGAGTCTTCAGGGCACAAAGGCAGTGCTATCAACAATCCACTGATGAATTGTGAACTGGTTGATGCATCAATGCGAGTGTTTCCGCCTTTCATCGGTCCACGCACGGTTACTGGTGGCCTCCCGTTATCTGTTTTGCATTCCGCACCAAGAGCGCGAAGCGGCTCTTCAATCATTCCAACCGGTCTTGACAGGAGCGAACCATTTCCTGTAAGCGTAATCTCCTTATCAAAAAGAGCTGCGATTGGAGAAAACATCCTAATACACAAGCCGGATTCCCCGCAATTTACGGTTACGTTTCCTTTTCCTTGCGGTTTAATCCCCCCCGTTATTTTCACACAGTTTTCGTTCTCTTCAACATCTGCGCCAAGTGCCCTTGCAATTCCCAGTGCTGCCTTGCTGTCATCACAAAAAGAGGGATTTGATATTTCCGATGTTCCGTTAGCTAGCGTTGCCAGTGTAACTGCCCGTTGCATCATGCTTTTTGAAGGCGGCGCGGCCATAATTCCGTTGACCCCGCCAGGTTCAATTCTTACATTCTGATTCATTTTTATATCAGCCTCTCAAAACCTCGTTTACTATCTGCTTCGCGACGTCTTCTGCACTTTTTGCATCTGTATGCACGATAATATCCGCAATTTTCGCGTAAATCGGAATTCTTCTTTTGATTATTCTCTGCGCAACGCTTTCCCTGTCTTCCACGTTCAATAGCGGGCGGCTTTCATCAGTTCCAATCCGTTCGAATATTGTTTTCGGAGA
>DUGF01000013.1 GCA_013331535.1 Microcaldota archaeon
TCACGGAAGCGTTGAAGGGAAAAACACTGGAAGATGCAAAGAAAATGAAAAAAGAAGATGTTCTTGAGCTGCTAAAGATAGACCTCGGCAAAAATCCAACACGAATGAAATGCGCATTGCTTCCGTTGGATGTTGTGAAAAAATTATAGAGAAAACTACTAGTTAGCGCGCGGTCCTGGACCTCACGTTCGTTTTTGCAATGATTTTTCCTTCTTCAATCTCTTCATCAGCTGCTGAAGAACAAAATTTAAAATTCAGATCCAATAACTCCCTGACTCGCGGATTAGACTTGTTCAACGAATACATTTCAGCTCGGCCGATAATTCTTATTTTTTTAAGAAAACCGCCTTTAATGAGTTTATTCCATATGGGTTCGATTGTAATTCTGGATATTCCAAGCTCCGCGGCTATCTGGGATTTGGAATAATCAAACTCTATGAACGTAAGGAAAAAATCCAAAGTGCGGATATGTGGGGAATCCCCGAATGTTTCAACAAATACAGATTTTGTTCTTTCCATGTTAATCAACCGGCAATTACTGCCTATTGCTGCCCATTACTACCTATATAGGTAAAGGTTATGTTTAAATATCTATACTTTAAATGTATAAATATTAAACAAAGGCGGCTTTAATGAAACTCAATGAAAATACGTTCAATGACATAAAAAAAGTCCTGTTGAAGAAACTTTACCATTTGGGTTGCTGGGGCAAAGGACATGTTTGCGAGAGTAATCTGCCAAAAGGTTTTCCGCCACATTTACGTGGTTTTGTTTTAGATGTGGCAATGAAATTGAGAAAAGAAGGGTTCATGGTAATGAGACCGTCTGGCCACGATAGGCAATGGTACCTCAGCACTGCAAAAAGAAAGGAAATCGAGGATGCGATAAAGGAAAACGGTTAGTTTCCGTTATTTTTCCCCCATTCCACAATCAGCGCATGGTATTCCTTGAACAGGGCTACGTCAGGCGGCAAAGCGGATTCAAATAATTTCCGGTATTCATCGTAATCCTGCTTGCGGAACTCAACATCAAAAAATTTCTTGCAGAACCTTCGCGTGTATGCGTCAATTACGAATATTGGCTTGTGAAACGCATAAAGAATAATTGAATCCGCGGTTTCCTTTCCGATTCCCTTAACTGATAGGAGTTCGGCACGTAAATCCGCGATTGGCATTCTGTCCGCTCTTCGGCTCAATTCCATCCATTTTCTTGTCGCGAGTTTGAGTCGCGCGGCTTTTTGTTTGTAGAATCCGCTCGGACGGATAAGGGTTTCGAGTTCCGAGTTCCCTATTTCCAGTATCGCTTTCTCGTTTAATTTATGCGCCGCACGTAAATTCGAGATTGCCTTTTCAACATTCCTCCAATTCGTATTCTGGGTGAGGATTGCACCGACTACGACCTCGTAATCCGAATCGGCTGGCCACCAAAACTGAGAACCAAACTGAGCGAGGAGTTTTTTGTAGGCCGCAATGACGCGCTTGTCCATAGGCAGGTTAAACACCATTGAGTGTTAAATTCCTTATCTTCCACCATGCGAATCCCCTTTCCCTGTCGCATGCCGCTGACACCAATGCCGTGCCCTCGGTGATTCCACCTGGATTGACCTTTGCCGCTTCATCATCTGAAAGTACGTTTTGCGCTGCAATGAACAAAACATCAAAATCCTGCATTACCTGCTCAAAATGCTCTGAAGAAGGGCCTTCGAGATGCAGATTTCTTTCAAATTTGTATGAACCAAGAATCCTGTATTCTATGACCGCGCCGGCATTGCTGAAATGCCCTCCGCTAAGCTCAGTCAAATCCAAACCTGTCAATGCCTGTTGCGGAATCAACGCAATGAATCCCTTATTTGCCTTGTTTATTTCGGACAGACGCACTTTCCAATCTGGATTTTTTACGAATTCTTTTCCAAGAATAAATACTTTTCTCCTTGCCTCTTCAAGCATCCCATGACCGTAAAAATCGCTGGAAATAAAAACATCCTTTTCCGGGGGATTTGGAAGCTGGTGCCTCGGATCAAAATCCGAAACCTGAACTACGAACCAGCGCAACCGGTCTCGGAACGACGAAACAACACATTCCAGATAGATCGGGCCATCGTTTGCGTGTTCCAGAACCGGAATCTTATCTGCAAGCCATTTCAGAAGTTCGTAACCCTCAACAATGAATTGTCTTTCCATGAATGGATATGCACTCCTGAGAACCAAACCAAATATCGCTTCGTGCTCAGGACTGAAGATTCTTTCCGCACTTGAGCCAATATCCACAGTAATTGCATTCATATTCCTTGCCGAACTGTCAATTCTTTTGACACGATCCTTTCCGCTGATTGTTTCAAACCAAAGAGTGTCATTACCGGGATAATCCAAAGGCAGGTCTTTCCATTCCCGGTATAATAGAGTGCGGCCGCTTATTGCACCCTTTCCCATTCCATACTCAAAACGAATAAGCCCATCTCCCGGATTCTCATGCAAAAGCGTGCTTTTTACGACTGCACTCATGAACGGAACAAGAAATCGTTCATCTTCTGATATCGTGCCAACCCTTCCTATGAACTGGCAGAGCATTACGTTTATGCCGCTGTTCTCAAAGCCTGCCCGCTCGCGGAATTTCTCAGCAGTTTCCGAGAAATAGCTTTCGACAACGTGCAAGAGCAGATTCGCAAATCCCAGTTTTCTCAGCCGGTCGTCAGCGTATGTGCGGCACAGATTCAGAAATGGAACTGAAGAATATACACCACGCCCGAGCGAATCCCCGGGTGCATTTGACCTTACAAAAAACGCGCGGCCCTGAAAAATTTTTTCAACAATCGGCCAGAATGTATCCATTGCCCATATAAGGAATTTTCCCCTTGCTCTTCTATCCCATGGAAGCGGCGAATTATCCCAGTCCTGCTTCAAACCAGAGTGCCTCAGGCCTTCAAGAAGAATGCTTTGTTTTATAACAAGATTTCGTCTGGGAAAAAGAAACCCGCATGTTTCGAGCATTTCCGCTTTTCTGATAAGATTGAAGCTCTTCGCGCCTTTTGGTCCTTCACCAACTATATCTATTCCTGCCACTCCATCTTCGCTTAGGTTATAGCGTCGCATTTTCGGAAGTGCGGACATAAAAAAACACGTAACCATCTATTATAACGCAAAAAGATTAAGAACCATCCTCTTGAATTCCGCAAACCGAAACATCCAATATTGCCGATTGCCCATCAACAGAAATTGCATTCGCTTTAAGGGAAAACAGAATTTCTCCCTTCAAACCAAGGTGAAACTCCTTGAACCCGCCTTCTGTTATTTTCAATTTGGCTACAGAACTCCAGTTTATGGTAGAAACACCAGACTGATTCTTTTTCTTTTGTGGATTTTTTCCCTTGGCAAATACAAAGAGAGATGCAACAGGTTCTCCATCCTCAAGAATTATATCATTTAAACTAATCGAGATTCCTGCAGATAATTCTTGTGGTTCACCCTTAGTGAGATTCATGTTATTTATGACCGTGCAGGGTTTTTCTTCATAAACAGAAATCACTTGCACGGATTGGGAAGTTGTTTCTTGGATAGTTTCTCCTGCAGTTGATCCTGAATCAGGTCGGTATCGAATAAGAGTTGTATCTGGTTCGCACTTGGATAACGCTATCGCTGCAAGAAATGCACCGGCTGCAACAGCAATCCTTTGATGAGTCCTTGAAACTCTTCGCATGGCTGACATTGAGATATGACCATAGAAAATTATGTAAGTTACAATTTATATATTCTTCTGTTCGAATAAAAATTAGAAATTGGGCCCGCGAGGAATTGAACCCCGTGTCTCTACTGTGTGAGAGTAGCGTCTTACCGATCGACCACAGGCCCAAAGTTACGTTTCGAGTTTAGAGTTCCGAGTTTTGAAACCCGAAATCCGGGACCGGAAACAAAAAAAATATAGCCCCGGCCGGATTGACGCCTTTGGCGGCAAATTTTGAACGATTCGTCGTTCAAAGGTTTCGAACCGGTGTCAATGGATCCAAAGTCCACTATCCTTGGCCAAAGTCTGTTTCCCGTTTAGCGTTCTGGACGCGTGACACGGGACACTCTAGACGACGGGGCTACAAGATAGATATTATTGCGGCACAAGATAATAAAAAAGTTGGTTTCTGGTTTCAATTTTCTATATTGAGGGAATTATAACCGCAAGTAACTAGCATTTTAAACCCTTCATTATAACATATACCCCTACAAACCACACAATTACAGGTATAAATATGGTACAAAAACAAGTTCGTGCTAAAGGTGTTAACTACGTTCGATCAAAAGCAGCGTTTACTCTTGCCGCGTTAGCAGCTGCAGTGGCATTGAAATGCGGCCCAGAACCAGGATATGGGCTTGGTTCAAAAGCTGACGCAAACAATGGGGGTGCTGGAACAGACACTGTAGAAGATGCAACCCCTCTTCCAAGAGAAGCAAAAATATGTGGTCCTGGACAAGAACTGAAAATTTGTTCTTATGTTGAAAAACATTTTGAAGTAGGGGAGGTATTGAACTTATCCGATATCCACATTCGCTTTGACGGATTTGAAGGCGGTGTGCGTGTTTTTTCCATAGCAACTCCCACATGTAGCCAATGGAAGAAGTATGGCTTTAGTATAGGCCATAAATTTGGTATAGCCATTATGGACCCAGAAGATCCGGCACGTATTTTATACGGATATATACTTTTTGTGTCCTACCCAGTTGATAGTGAAGTTTGGATTATGAGAATAAAAAAACACCCTGTTCTATATTTCAATGAAGGTTCCGCTGCTTATGATCACTGCCCGGAAAACTCGCCCTAGTATTGCCTCGCCGCATACAAATAGATTTTCGCCTTTTTTCCGCACGCAATACATTTCTCGGAATCCTTTGGCTTGTTCTTGCCGTCTTTTCCACTTTCTTTTTCCTCAAAAAGAGAACCTCTCATGTTCGAATGCGTTTCCTCTTTTACCTTATCCGCGCATTTCTCGCCGTCCATTGCATCTGTGCAGAATGGAACCCGCACAAATCCACCCGCGGATTCGAGAACTGAATTAAGCTCGTTCATTGTTGTTGCTGAATTGATCTTTCCCTTAAACCACGCATCTGCCTTATCGCGTATAGATTTTGAAACGTCTTTTGCGGATTGATTGATATTTTCAATAAGCTCGGAAACTGGTACGTTCTTCTTTTCCCTAGTATCGCGGCGAACCAAAACAACCGATTTGTTTGCGATGTCCCGCTCGCCAATATCAACGCGAAGCGGAACCCCTTTCATTTCCCAATGATTAAATTTGAATCCAGGCGTGTTTTCGGAATTATCGAATTTGACCCGCACGCCATTATCGCGGAGCAGATTCTCAACCCGCGCACATTCCACATCAATTATTTTCTTGTTCTCTGCTTTGTAAATCGGAACTATAACTGCCTGGATTGGGGCAAGTTCAAATGGAAGCACAAGCCCTTTATCATCCCCGTGAATCGAAATAACCGCTGCATAAATCCGCGAGATGCATGGCCCATAAGTGGTCTGCCACGCGTACTGTTCTTTGCCCTCAGCATCCATATACTTCACGCCAAAAGCCTTTGAAAAATGCTGTCCAAGCATGTGCGTTGAAGGCAGTTGAAGCGCGCGCCCGTCAGGCATTATGCAATCCGCGGCATAGGTATCGACTGCTCCTGCGAACTTGTCCCATTGCGGCCTTTTGAAAAATAGAAATGGAATTCCAAACACGCCGTGAATTATCTTATCTGCAACTTCCATATCCTCCTTAACCTGCGCAAATGCTTCTTTTTCAGTTGCAAAAACATCGTGAGCCTCTATCCACCAGAACTCGCGCGAGCGGATGAATGGCTTTGTTGCCTTGGTCTCGTGCCTCCATACTTGGCAGCTCTGGTAAATTTTGAGCGGCAAATCTTTCAATCCTTGAATCCAAAGCGCATACATCGGATACATCGCGGTTTCACTGGTAGGCCGCATTGCATATCTTTCCTCAAGTTTCTCTCCACCTGCTTCGGTAACCCAAAATACTTCTGGAATAAAACCCTTTACATGCTCTTTTTCACCCTTGAAATTGCTCTCGGGAATGAGCGCAGGAAACAGTGCAGGAACATGCCCATGCATTTCGAGCTCGTACTCGTAAATGGAATACATGCGCTTCATGCTCATGACTGCCCAAGGCATGAAAACGATGAAACCCTTGAGATTATACCTAAGGTCGCAAAGCTCTGCATCCTTGGTTATAGTATTATACCATTCTGAGAATTTAGAGTGTTTGTCAATTTGCATGCTAATCAACTGGATGTATAATAAAAAACAAGGAATAAAAAGAGAGGCCATGGTTCTAGCGAACACTGAAAATGAATGATTGTCCAGAATATAAGAAGTCCGAAAAAACATCTTGGTGGCTTGAGATACGAAGAACCGCTAATCCAACTGCCAAATTTTCGCAACCCGTCTGTGAAACATTCTGACTTTTACACCCAATCGCATAAATGCGTGGAAACGGAAGCTCGTTACTCTCAGGCAGGCGGACGGAGATTTCAACGCTGCTTAGACCTAAATCCAAAAATACTTTGTAAAGCGCTTCTACAGACCACAAGTAAAGTTCAACCCGCTCATCTGAAAACTGAGATGGT
>DUGF01000049.1 GCA_013331535.1 Microcaldota archaeon
TGTTCCGGTTGTTCCTGCGCTTGAGACCAGATAGGTAAACGGCGCATGCGTAGTGCGGCTATTTTCAAGTATCTGTTCCGCGCGTTCGTCTGTGGTGTTCGGAGCGATCAGATTTATTATTGAAATTCCGCACGATTTTGCGAGCGATTCGAACTCGGAGTCTTCACCGAATGGCAAATCCGGGATGATTAGTCCTTGCACGCCAACATCTTTCATTCTTTTAAGAAATTTCCCGCACCCATACGCATAAATAATGTTAAAATAGGTCATAAACACGAGCGGAACTTCANNAACTTCAATTTTGTCTGTTCCGTCAGCGCGCAATCGTTCAACCATCCCAAATATTTTCTCAACCGTAACCCCGTTCGCAAGTGCACGGTTTGCAGCCATCTGGATTGTTTTTCCGTCCGCAATCGGATCAGAGAACGGAATGCCAAGCTCAATAACGTAAGAATAAGGCGCAAGAGTGCGGACTAACTTATATGTGAATTCGAGATTCGGGTCACCGCAGCAGATGTATGGAATGAACATGTAACAATTAGTAATTTGACTATATTTAAACATTTATGGATAAAAGCATACAGTGCTGCTGTGCCAGTGCTCCGTATTAACGAAACTTCATTTCATTTTAGCAAATCAATTTTATAATCTGATATGCATTTTGTTAAATCCATTTACCGTTATGTCGTGTCAAAAACCACCGGTCCAAGACCGGTGGCTTGCTTGTTTTTGACAGGCAGGGATTCCACTGTCAGATGTGGGATTACTTAGGTACCACTGGTCATAGACCAGTGGAATCCCTGGATTTGAACAACTATTATCAACCTAACACTTGTGTTAGTTAACACCCGTGTTAGTAAATTTAACAAGGTTTTCCTCAACCCTTGCCACATGCTCCACGTCTTTATCCCCACGACCGGATAGAGCTTATGACTATAATTCTCTGGGCAGGTATTGAACAACAACCCTACTTCTGTTTAAGACCCCGTGACCTGCTGGTCACGATCTCTTGAAGTACTTGGAATTTACAGTACTTCAAGAAGCCATTTCAATAATGGAATTACCTTTATTTTTCCATACTTGCATTCTCTAGACTCCTCCATATTTGGGGTTATCAAAAGCCCGCTGCTTCCTGGCCTTGCTCTCATGCCCTGTTCCAAACCAATAAGCTCCCGCTCTGGAAGGTCATCTTCTGAGCAGACCTGCACAGCCATCCTTTCCCCCATCTTCTCTGCGAGAAAATCACATTCGTTTTTTCCACCAAGATAAGACAGAGAATAACCTCTTCTAACCAGTTCTATTGCAACCGCGTTTTCCCATATCCTCCCGATGTCTTCGCTTTCAGATATTGAAACTGCTGATCGCATTCCTAAATCATATGCATAGACTTTCTTGAGCGATGTTTCTCTTTCGCGTGGAGAGCGGTCAAAAGCAGGAACAGAGAGAATGAGAAATGCTGCTTCCAAACCAGCAAAGAATTGTCTTGCTGTTGGTGGCGATACCCCTATCCTAGATGCAGTTTTTGGAATGTTCAGTTTTTTTCCAATTTCAGATAAGGCAATAGTTGCAAAAGAGCGCAATGCAGAGACTTCTCTCATTCCATATCTGGCTGCAACATCTTTTAGAACCGCAAGTTCAAAGTAAGTGTTCAGAAGCTCCTTTCTTTCCTCAGGTCTTTTTACACATTCCGGATAACCGCCCATTGCGAGGTATTCCTTAATTCCATTTCCACTCCATTTTCTAAAGTCTCTGAAGGACAATGTGAGTATCTTGTATGGAATTGCCCTGCCTGCAAGAGAGGTTGCAGCTTCACCCGAGAGCAGTTTGGAATTAGATCCAGTGATTATGAAATGATATTTTTCTTCCTCTATGGTCTTTCTGGTCCATTTTTCCCAGCCGTCCACATTTTGGACTTCATCAAGAACAACCAGAGAACCTTTTTTCAATCCAGAAACCGCATGATCAAGATCATGGAACGTTTGTGGCGGGCCTGGCTGTTCAAGGTCAACAAAAACGCCTTCTCCTCTTATCTGTTTCCAGAGAGAAAGCATCTGCATTGCCAGCGTGCTTTTTCCCGCTCTTCTCGGTCCAACAAGAACTGTTGCCTCTTTTCTGTCAAGCTTCCCGAACAATTCATCTGCTTCTTCACGCGGTAGGAACATAAGAAACTATACTTTCTTAATATTTAAATACCTTTCGTTTTTCAGAATCTATTTAAAAACAGGGAAAACATATTTTCTAATTCTATATTATAAGGATTTCATAGCTATACCAATGAAAATTCAACCATATTATCAACCTAATACTTGTGTTAGTAAAATTTAAACGATTTTCCCTGGACATTCGCCACATGCTCCACGTCTTTATCTCCTCTTCCAGAAAGATTTACGATGATAATATTATCCTTGCCGCACTGCGGAACTAGCTTCCTCAGATATGCAATCGCATGTGCAGACTCCAATGCAGGAATTATCCCCTCGGTTTCTGCAAGAAGATGAAAACCATCCAATGCTTCTTCATCTGTTACGGAAACATACTCTGCACGCTTCAATTCGTGCAAATGAGAATGTTCCGGCCCTATTGCCGGATAATCCAAACCTGCCGAGATTGAGTGTGTTCCTCTGATTTGTCCGTCATTATCTTGGAGCACATAAGTAAGCGTTCCGTGTAATACTCCTTTCTTTCCGTCTCCGCTTATTCGAGCGGCATGTTTTCCGCTCGAAACTCCTTTTCCTCCGGCTTCAACCCCGATCATGCGTACGTTTCGGTCTGTATTTCTATCGCCCTTTCCATCATCCATAAATCCTGAAAACAATCCGATTGCATTGCTCCCGCCTCCAACGCAAGCCACAAGCGCATCCGGCAGCCTGCCTTCGGCATCCAGTACCTGCTGCCGTGCCTCTGTTCCGATAATTGATTGGAAATGCCGCACGATTGACGGATAAGGATGAGGCCCAAGCGCAGAACCAAGCACATAATAGGTATCTTTGAAATTAGTTGCGTAATCTCGGAGCGCTTCATTGATGGCGTCCTTTAATGTTTGTGTTCCGCTTTCAACTATCCGCACATTCGCACCCAATAACTTCATCCTATAAACGTTCAAGCTCTGCCTTTCTGTATCTTCCTTGCCCATGTAAACATCACATTCAAGCCCGAATAATGCCGCGGCGGTTGCTGTTGCCACCCCATGCTGGCCTGCACCAGTCTCTGCGATAACCCGTTTCCTTCCCATTCTTTTTGCAAGCAGAACCTGTCCGATTGTGTTGTTTATCTTGTGCGCGCCAGTGTGGAGGAGGTCTTCGCGTTTAAGGTAGATTTTGACGGATTTGCTCTGGTTTCCTGCGAGTTTTCGGCTTTCAACCTCGCATAGTCTGCGACTCAAGTTCTCTGCATAATAAAGCGGTGTTGGCCTTCCCGCATATTTTGTAAGATAATATGTAAGCTGTTTTTGGAACGCTGCATCTGCATTTGCCTTTTCAAATTCAGTTTCCAGTTCCTTTAGCACTGGCACTAATAATTCTGAAACGTATGTTCCTCCGAATTCACCAAAACGTCCCGCGCGTCCGGCTTGTTGGTTAGCATCGTTTGCATTCGTCATTTTAGCTTCAACTCCTTAACCTTATCTCTCAGATTCGCGGCTTTCCATATTGCAGTCCCAACCAAAATGCCGTTAACTCCGCAAGAACGAACAAATTCCGCATCATTTCTTGTTTTTATCCCGCTTTCGCTGATAACTGGCGCATTTGTTTTTCCGTGCTCTGCGCTTTCGTGAAGTATCCGTTTCGTGCGGTCCAAATCAACTTTAAGAGTCCGCAAATCGCGGTTATTTATTCCAAGAATATCTGCATTTGTTTCATTTGCGCGTTTCATTTCGTCAGAATCGTAACATTCGAGCAGAACTTCGAGATTGTTTTTGTGTGCCGCATCAATAAGCGCGTTTATGTCTAATCCAAGCCTGTCTGCAACCTTCATCACAAGTAGGATACAATCTGCTCCGTAATAAGCTGCAGCATTGATCTGCTCTTTGGAAATCACGAAATCCTTGAACAATACGGGCAGGGTTGGGGTTGCGTTCTTCACCATCGGAATATTCCTTAAATCTCCTTTGAATATCTGCGGCTCAACAACAACAGAAACTGCATCAGCCCCGCATTCGTGGAAATCCAGTGCTGTTCTTTCAACGTCAATATTGTCAAACGAATATTCTCCAGCTGGCGACGCATGTTTTATTTCCGCGATTAGGCTAAAAGATTGCGATATAATTTTTTGCTTTAACGAAACGCGAGCGGGATTTTTGCTTGTTTTTGTTCCTTTAATTGCATAGTATCCGTTTGCAACGTTTTCCTTTGCCTTTTCTATGAACTTATCAAGAATATCCGCCATTTTAATCGACCCCTTTAATTCGCAGTGTGTTTAGTTTTTCCATTGCTTTTCCAGAATCAATCGCTTCCTCTGCGAGAGTTATCCCGTGCTTGATGCTTGTTGCAATTCCGCTTACATATAGCGCAGCTCCGGCATTCAACAATACAACATTACGAGCTATTCCAGACTTTCCATTAAGCACATCAATTATAATCTCCGCGCTTTTTGTTTTGTTTTCCGCACGTATTTCATCAATATTTGCTTTTTTGAATCCGAAATCTTCAGGTGATATTCTGTAATTTTTTATTGTCCCGTTTGTATTTAGTTCGCAAATATCTGTTTCACTACTTACACTAATCTCGTCCGTATCGCTGGAAACAACAAGTGCATGCTCTGTCCCAAGAATCCGAAGCGCATCCGCAATCTTCCAAGCAGTTTCTTTATCAAAAACCCCAATCACCTGCCTTTTTACGTTTGCAGGATTAGCAAGCGGGCCAAGAATATTAAAAACCGTTCTAAATCCCAGTTCCTTTCTCACAGGCGCGACGTTTTTCATCGCTGGATGGAATGAAGGGGCAAAAAGAAATGCAAAACCAAGGGTTTCAATCGTTCGTTCCGCAATCCGTGGTTCTACAGCGATCTTAATCCCGAGTTCCTCAAGCACATCCGCGCTTCCGCACTTGCTCGAAGCAGCCCTGTTTCCGTGCTTTGCAACCGTTGCCCCGCAAGCAGAGGCAACAATCGCTGAACATGTAGATATGTTGAATGTTCCCTTACCGTCTCCGCCGGTTCCGCACGTGTCTATCAAGTTGCCGTCCGCAACCTTTGGCTCAATCTTAATCATGTTTTTCCGCATAGCAAGTGCAAACGCAGCAATCTCTTCCGCAGTTTCCCCCTTCATCTTCAGCGCTGTAAGAAACGCAGCAGTCTGTGCTGGCGTAGCGATTGCATGCATAATGTAGTCCATTGCATATTCTGCTTCTATTGCTGAAAGGTCCGTCTTGCCAATGAGTTTTTGGATGATCGTGCAAAAGTCCATGCTTACTTCACCATCGTTATTCTCAGGAAATTTTCAAATATCATCTTGCCGTTCTCGGTCATAATTGATTCCGGATGGAACTGAACCCCGAAAATAGGAAGGGATTTGTGCCGAACAGCCATTATCGCGTTGTCGCCCTCACTCCGTGCGGTTATCTCAAGGCAATCAGGAATCGAGCCTTCCTCTCCAATAAGGGAATGGTATCTCATAACTCGAAGCGGAGTTTTTATATCCGCGAATAACCCCTCTTCGTTGTGTCGCACCTCGCTTGTTTTTCCATGCATTGGTTTGTTTGCGCGAATAATCTTTCCGCCAAACACAGATATTATTCCCTGATGGCCAAGACAAACCCCGAGAATAGGAATAGGGCAATCGACACGGCTCCCAAGTTCGGAAATCACCTTTCCACAAACCCCGAAATCCCGTTCGTTTGTCGGGTCTCCTGGCCCAGGTGAAAGTATTATTGCATCATATTTTTTTGTTGGATCAGAATAGTTCGCAGTGCGGATCTGCTCAATTGTAATCGCGTTGTTCCGCACGACATCTACGGAATGCCCGAGCTCGCTAAGGTATTGGTAAATGTTATACACGAACGAGTCAAAGTTATCGATTAATAGTAGTTTCATATCTATCTCCTCCCCTCGTTCAATGCCGCCTCATACTTCTCAACCCCTATTGCCTGCAGTAATGCGCGTGCCTTTCCTTCAGTCTCATCAAATTCCTTCTCAGGAACACTATCGTAAACTATTCCCGCTCCGGTCTGGATGTACGCGCTTCCTTTTCTTGCAAACAATGTCCTTATTCCGATTGCAAAATCAGTATTCCCGTTTGCGGAGAAATATCCGACCGCTCCTGCATATGGCCCGCGTTTTGTTCCTTCGAGTTTGTCGATTATTTCGATTGCCCGCACTTTCGGTGCACCGGAAACCGTTCCTGCTGGAAAAATAGCCGAAAACGCATCAAACGAATCCTTTCCATCAGCAAGTTTTCCAGTAACCACAGAAGCGATATGTTGGACATCGGAATATTTGTGCACAGACATGAATTCCGGAACCTTTACTGTTCCCGGAACTGCAATCTTTCCAATATCGTTTCTCGTTAAATCTACAAGCATAAGGTGTTCTGCCCGTTCCTTTTCATCATTAAGCAGTTCGGTTTCGAGTCGCTTGTCCTCGGTCTCGGTTTTACCGCGCGGCCTTGTTCCTGCAAGCGTTGCATAGCTGGTTATTTCCTTTTCCTCAACCCTAATCAGGTTCTCAGGACTTGAGCCAATAATCTCACGTTCCCCGAATTTTATGTAAAACATATACGGGGAAGGATTGGTTGCCTTTAGTTTTCGATAAAACGGCATCAGGCTGCCAGCATATCGTATTTCATAACGCTTGGATAACACTGTTTGGAATATGTCGCCCGCGCGGATATGCTCTTTCGCATTCTCGACCATCTCGCAGAATTTTTCCTTTGTTGTTCCGCATTTCTTGTTATACATCTGGAATTTCGTGCCTTGAAAACTCGAATCGCAAATATAATCCCTTATTTCCGAAATCCTGTTCTCTCCATAATGCAAATATTTTATGCTTCCGTTCTTGTGGTCATAGATTATTGCGTCGTCGAATATTCCGAATTCAAAATCAGGGAAATTCGTTTCGTCCCGAAGTTTTACGCCCGTATCTGCCAAGCTCGGCTCTACATATCGAATATAATCAAACGAGAAATAGCCGACCGCTCCGCCAAGAAAACCCGGGGCATTAATCGCGCGCGAGCCGATTTGTTTTTTTAATTCCGAGAACGGAGATTTGGTTTCGTATTCAGTTCCGCCCGCATTTCCATCCGTGTTTATTATCTCGTTCTTTAGCCTGATGTGTTTTTTCGGGCTAAATCCAAGAAAAGAGAATCTCGCGAGCTTTTCCGCACCTTCACTGCTTTCAAGAAGAAATGCATTTTCACAATGTTCTGAGAGCACTGAAAACATGTCTGTTGGAGATATTTGTAGCTCTAGTGTAATTGAATGCGGGGCCTGTCCAAAGTAAATCCCTTCCCTGTTCCATGTTTTCACCTATCATTAGCTGTTAGCTTCTAGCTACTGGCTACTAGCTATGAGCCACTAGCCACACCTTGTGCAATAGCTGACCGATGCATATATTTAAACGTTTGTGTATGGAAAGATACATTAACCGGGTGACATGCGTGTATACACAGAGTATACGATATAACTCAGTTATGACATGCTAACCCCATTTTTCCACAGAGTTGGTTTGGTTTAACACCATTATTTCTAAGATTTTGTTCGGAAAAATAGATTTAAAAACCAAACTGTTCCAATAACTACATGCAAAATTACATAACCCGGGATGTAGAAGCCGAGATAGAAAAATGGCTGAATGACCGTGAAATAATACTCATGCGCGGGACCAGGCAGAGCGGGAAAACCACGCTTCTGATGCGCATAAGGGAAAAGCTGCTTGAAAATGGCACGGATGAACGGAATATCTCCTTTGTAACGTTTGAGGATGACGTCGAACGCATCAAATTCGAGAAGAATCCGAAGGAGTATATTGCCTTCAGGATAAGGGCTGGGCGGACGTGGTTTCTTCTTGACGAGGTGCAGTATGTAACCGATATTGGCAAGAAGCTAAAACTTCTTTTCGACCTGTTTCCGGATGCAAAATTCATCGCCACCGGCTCATCCTCGTTCGATCTTACGACCCTTGGAAAATTTCTGGTCGGAAGGGTTGTCTTTATCGATGTGCCGCCGTTTTCTTTTACCGAGTTTCTGAGAGCCGTCAGCCCTGACTATGAGCGAAAACTTAACGAGCTTCGCGTGAATCTGCATAAATCAAAAGTGCCAAACGAATCAGTGTTCCTCCCGGATTTGAATGGTTTTCTCACAGAGTATATAACCTATGGAGCTTATCCGCGCGTCGTACTTGAACAGGACCGCTCAAAGAAAAAAGACCTGCTGAAAGCGCTATTCGCAACATACGTGGAAAAGGACGTGGTTTCGCTTTATGGGAACCGGTACCGAGATTCTGCCATTCGGCTTCTGAAAACCCTTGCTGCCGCAGTCGGCGGTCCAATAAAATACGAAACGCTCTGCCAGCAGTCAGGCCTGAAATACAACGAGGTGAAAACGCTTCTGCCATTGATGGAGGATTCGTTTGTCATACGCATAGTTCCGCCATTCCACGGAAATCTCGTCACAGAACTTAGGAAGAACCCGAAAATATATTTCATTGACTGCGGCACGCGCAATTATCTAATGGAAAACTTCGAAACCCCGGATTTCGGCGCGTTATACGAAAATTTTGCGTGCAACGCCCTGTCAAAATACGGCAGGCTGAGATATTGGAGGACAACGGGCGGAGCCGAAATGGATTTTGTGATAGGAGACCCGGGCAGCATCATCGGCATCGAGATAAAAAAGGCAGGCAGGACATCCCGTTCGCTCACGAGTTTTATAGAAAACCATAAGCCGAAAACAGTGTTTATCGCATCAAAAGACGAAATGAGCGTAAGGGAAATTTCTGGTTGCATGGTTTTCACAGTGCCCTTGGCGTATCTTTAGCGTGTTTATCTAGTCGTATTAAAGTCCAAAATCGCTTAAACGTTTGTGTATGGAAGTATACATATAATTAGTGGGGAATCGCCAACATTTAAACTACCTCCAGTTTGCTTCAGTTCCTTCTGCGATGTTCTCAACCTCGGATTGTGGAACACAATCCATCTCTTTGTTCGTTTCTCTGTGGTATGTGTTTCTATACTGTAATACTCTTTGACCCCAATGCGAAGTGAATGTATGAAATATGATGGTGATTGTTTCTCCATCAACCAATGCATGTGGTGCCCATAGCTCCGGTTCCTTACTAATCGTCCAACTCTCTTTTGGGCCAGGAGTAAAGGCGGCGCCCACCGTGAATGCATGTGGATCAGGGCTCCCCTTTTCCATTGCATCAAAAAGTTGCAGTGCCTCGGGGGTTTCCCAGGGCGGAGTACTAAGCAGCGTCATGTTGTGCCATTCAATTT
>DUGF01000032.1 GCA_013331535.1 Microcaldota archaeon
GTTCAACGGGCTTGGAGAGCCGCGCGATAAAGGTCCAAAAGTAATTCCAAAGGAAAAAATAGATATCAATGGACTTCCTATTAATCCCTACTCGCGTGAAACTCCGTCAGATTTTATCCAGACTGGGATTTCAACAATCGATGCGATGAATACGCTGGTTCGTGGTCAAAAGCTTCCTATTTTCTCTGGAGCTGGTTTGCCGCACAATAATCTTGCAGTGCAAATCGCCAGGCAGGCAAAGGTCGTTGGAAGCGATGAGAAATTTGCAGTAGTATTTGCTGCAATTGGAATTACTCACGAAGAGGCATCATTCTTTATCCGGGATTTTGAAAAAACAGGCGCGCTTGAGAATGCGGTTCTGTTCCTTAATCTGGCAAATGATCCTTCGGTTGAGAGATTGATTACGCCGAGGCTTGCGCTTACCACTGCGGAATATCTTGCATTTGAACAGGACATGCACGTGCTTGTATTGATTACAGACATGACGAACTATTGCGAGGCATTGCGTGAAATTTCTTCGGCAAGGCAGGAAGTTCCGGGAAGAAGAGGATATCCTGGTTACATGTACACTGACCTTTCCACGATTTATGAACGTGCGGGCACAGTACGCGGAAGAAAGGGAACTGTTACCCAATTCCCGATTCTTACAATGCCTGGGGATGATAAAACTCATCCGATTCCAGATCTTACTGGTTACATTACAGAAGGGCAGATTATCCTGAGCAGAGATATTCACCGCAAGGGAATCTACCCTCCAGTTGATGTGTTGCCTTCGCTTTCGCGATTGATGAACCTTGGTATCGGACCGAAGAAGACACGCGAAGATCATAAGGGTGTTTCAGACCAGCTTTATGCTGCGTATGCAAATGGAAGGGATTTGAGAAGCCTGAGCGCAGTTGTAGGTGAAGAAGCGCTTACAGACATTGATCGCAAGTATCTCAAATTTGCTGATGTTTTTGAAGATAAATATATCCGACAAGGTCCATACGAGGACAGGCCGATTGAGAAGACGCTTGAGCTTGCATGGGATATGTTTTCAATGCTTCCAGAAACTGAATTGAAAAGGGTGAAGAAGGAGCATATTGCAAAGTATTTGAAAAAAGGGGGGTAGGTAGTGGGTGGTGATTGGAAGTAGACACTCCGAGAGTGGTTGGCGTTATCAGATAAAAAGTTGATATACATGACTCATGATTTTAAGAAGCTGGACATATGGAAAAATTCCCATGCGCTTTCATTAGAAATATATGCGATGACGTCCAGATTTCCAGATAGCGAAAAATTCGGTTTGACCAATCAACTTAGAAGAGCAGCTGCTTCTGTTTCAGCAAACATTGCAGAGGGCTGTGGCAGAGGCAGTAAAGCAGATTTTTTGAGGTTTTTATATAATGCATTTGGCTCGTTAAAAGAGTGTGAGTCATTTTTATTGCTTGCTAATGATCTGAGTTACATCTCCGAAGGTGCTTTCATCAAAATTTCAAGCGAAGTTGATATGCTTGGCAGAATGCTTAATGGTTTCATAGCTTACATAACTTATATACGAAATAACGAAACTACCACAAGTCAAGCCAACAACACTCGACAATCAAATGATCTACAATCTACCCCCAACAATCTACAATCCAAGATGTGATATTATGGCCGATGTAAATCCAACAAGGATGGAACTCATAAAAACAAAGGAGCGTATAGCGCTTGCGCGCAATGGTTACAAGCTCCTGAAGCAGAAAAGAGACGTCCTTATAATGGAATTTTTTAAAGTCCTGAAAAAAGCGCAGGATTTGCGCGGGCAGCTTGCCCAGATGATGGCCGGAGCCTATCGTTCGGTAGCAATGGCAGAACTTTATCACAGTGGATTTGAGCTTCAGAATATATCGCTTAACATGCACAGGTCTATTGACATTGATATTGAAGTGAAGAACGTCATGGGTATTAAGATCCCTTCAATCACTGCACAAATGGGCCAAACAGCATTTCTTCAGCGTGATGGCTATTATTTTGCAGGCACAAGCGCAAAGATTGATGACGCAGTTGTAAAATTCGAAGAGGTTTTCAGAACCGTTATGCTTCTTGCCGAAACAGAAACCGCGATTAAGCGGCTCATTTTGGAAATCGAGAAAACGAAGCGGCGTGTCAATGCTCTTGATTACGTCCTTGTTCCAAGGCTTGAAAAGCAGATGAAAGATATTGCATTCAGGCTGGATGAGATGGAAAGGGATGGATTTGTGAGTCTGAAGTCTATCAAAAGGGCACTGGAGAAAAAGAGAGGGAAATAAAAAAAGCGGAACAAATTATTCGAAAAATCGAAAATAAAAAGAAAGAGAAAATTAAAGAAAAAAAAAATAAAAAACAAAGAAAGAACAACAAAACCAGAAACGCAGAACGCGAAGCCAGTTTTATCCAGTTATCCGTTATATGCTGTTGCAATCCCTGCAAACACGCTGTAAGGCAATGCACCGGTAACCATTACAACATAGTTTCCTGTACTGTCTTTTGCAATCTGCACATATTGTGGGTATGCATTTGCCGCAGTCTTGAGCTTGTTCAAGTCGGTCTTTGCCTTTGGCATGACGACGAACGTAGTTGGTGTTCCATCAACTCCTGCAGACTGGCCGTCAAGGAAATCCTTTTGGATACTTGCGGAATATTTTTTCTTTGTCATGCAGTCGCTGAACTGTCCTTTATCCGCGCCTATTGCCGTAGCATATCCCGCAGTAGTCTCGGTTACGCTTGCTTCAGAAAGGCCGCTCCATTCGCTTTGCTTTCCGAATATTATGTCATGCATTTCCCAGAACTT
>DUGF01000061.1 GCA_013331535.1 Microcaldota archaeon
GCGATTATGAATTCAAATCCAAATTGTCTTATCGACGGTTTTATCAGAGCGTTTGAGAGTCATTTAGAAACGTTTATTTCTACGGGAAACCTTTCTGCCCTTAAGCTTATTGCGAAAATGTCAAAAGAACCGGTGTTACGGGAAACCGCTTCCTTGGCAACTGAAATCATTGAGCAAAAAGCAAGAGAGCAACTCAAGCCAGCGGATCATTGATTAGTCGCAAAAAGTTCCAAATTAGGCTGATTTTGGACGCAAATGCGACTAGTTGGCTGAAATAAATCTCTTCGGGCTTCAGGGAACCGCGATTCCCAGTTGTAAACCAAAAGTTTCCCGACTTTGGGAAAGATTGAGCCAATAGTTTCCTGAAAATGGGAAAGATTAAGAATATATCTGTTGAATATGCTCTATGGCAGACATAAATTCACTTGAGATTCGGGAAATTGCCATGCGTCTGGCAAAAACCGTGGAGGCTTTTAAGAAGCGTTATTTTCTATTGCGAGTGCTTGTTGGCAAGGAGCCGAGAATAAAGGTTTTGCGTGGCTTTCGTGGACTCGGAAAAACCACATCGTTACTACAGCTTTTTGGTTCATCCCATTCCATATATTTTTCAATGGATAACCCCTACGTACAGCTTCATTCAATATATGCTCTTGGTAAAAAGCTGGTGATGGAGGGGCATAATGTTCTTCTTATAGACGAGGCACATCATTACAAAAACTGGAAAATGGATACCAAGGCACTTTATGATGAGTTCCCAGGACTTACTATAATAATCTCTGGAAGTGCCCCCCTGGCATTTGAGCCTGAAAGACGATATGAAATTATAGAAGTGGAACCACTTTCAATTCTGGAGTTTTCCGAGCTTAAAGGAGATTTGATCAATGTGCAAGACAAGGACGCATGGTTATCTGTAGATAAAACCCTTGAAATTATTGCGGCGAATCCTAAGATTTACGAGGTTTACACTGCTTACATGAATGGCGGGGCATTTCCAACGTTTTTTTCCTACAACGAAAAGACACTTGAGAGCATTTTCAACAGCATCCAAAAGTCTGTTTCTGAGGACGCGGTTTTTCTTCAGAATGTAGACGGGGACCTTATACTTCAGATGGGGCGTGCGCTAGTTTTTCTTGCAACCTCCAAACTGGGAGAGTTCAGCATAAATAGTCTTGCCGGAACTCTTGGAATTCCGAAGAACAAGGCATATCATTTAGTTCATATTCTGGAACTTATGCGCATCCTCAGGCTGGTAAAACCGTATGGTCGTGGAGCAAAGCTAGTGCGAGGCGATCCAAAATTGATGTTTTATCATCCTGTAATGCGAAAGGCAGTTTGTAGGAGCCTTGGTCTGGAAGCAGATACCGGTGCGATCAGGGAAGAGCTGGCAGTTTTCTTTTTCAGGCTGCGCGGATGGAGAATAAGCACGATCAAGGGTATGAAGAAAAGTCCTGATTACATCATAGAACGTGGAAGGGAAAAGCTTATCGTTGAAATCGGCGGAATTTCGAAAGGCCGTTCCCAGTTAAAAGGTTTTTCCGAAAAGACGGTGGTTCTTAGTGAGCGTCAGCTTATCGTTTTAGGTCTTTTTTAGCTTTTTTAGCAAATGTTTCCCGAAAATGGGAAAGATTGAGCCAATAGTTTCCCGAAAATGGGAAAGATTATCTCCTGATCGATCCGATGCGGGGTAGCTGACTCGAAACAGTGGCTGCGAAACATAAAACATACAATCCTGAAAATTTTTCCCCCAAACCATCGCATTTATAAACATGGTTTGAGCAATTTAAAGATAGGCATTAATGGTGGTTAGTTATGGGTCACAAACAGGTTTCTGCATTTGATGCTGGCTATTCTAATTTGTTGGATTCCGTCAGAGAAGACAAAGATAATCTTAAAGCCTCTCTCGCGGACGTAAAAAGCGGCAAATTTTTACCGAGATTAAAGGAAGACCTGTTGCGCCTTGGGAATTCCGGCGTTGACTGGGTCGAAAGGCTTGAGAAAAAGCTTGAAGCGGCTAAGGCAAGCGGAAAACCTGACGAAGGTTTCATACGTGCATTTGCCGCAGAATACGCGGATTTTTCAGCAAAGAGATACGAATTCGCAGTAAAACTGGAGGGTGCAAAGGCATATTCAACCGCAGTATACACTGGCAATCAAAATGTTTCAGACGCAAGAAGTTCCCTACTGAAAACAGCGTCAATGTATAAGGAAAAGGAAATTAAAGCAGCATTTGCAGGCTTAAGCGGTGACTTGAAACTGGCGTCTATGGTTTCCCTGACGGAATTATTTGGCGCTGATTTATCACTTAGCCAAAAGACAGTTAAAAATCTTGCCAGCATCGCACAGGCAGAGGCAATAGATGCGTCTGTAGCTGAACAAATGCTCTGGCACACTTATAGCGATATTTATCTAAAAGGCCATCCAGGGCAATTTGCAGATGTTTTGAAAGAGGCGCTGAAAAGCGTGAGAGCGGAATCCAAAAACACTCTTGATGCACAGACGGTTATCTTCAAAAAAGGCAAAGTTGTTCTTGATTCAACTGGCAGGCCGGTCGAGGAAAAACTTCTTGATGCTGGTGTTCGCACAAAGCTTGGTGCTGCCTACTCAGAGGTTGAAGCACTTCTTATCAAGGCGTCTACTGCACTTAAGCAGGAGGACTCAAGGCAGGCTGCAAAATTATTCAAGGAAGCAGCAGAACAAATCGTTTCAGTTCGCGAAGCTGCAAACAAACGAATCGGGGAAGCGGTTTATGAGCATGCAGGAATCTCTCCATCCGAATGGAAGGAGGTTGTTGCGGATGCGGCTGTTCTAGGGCTTGGCGTGGCAGGTTCGTTACTTAAAATGCCAGTTGCTCCGCTCGCTTCTTCCGCGTATTTCGCTGTAAAGGGCGGCTTTTATGTTCATCTTGGAATTGTAACTAAAAATAATGATTTGGTTCTTGTCGGTGCGTTAATGATGGCACCACTGATGCTTGGCACTGCGGCAAAGGGAATGCTGGCGGTTGCAGAGCAGGGAGGCGCAAGGGCAGGTGCATTTGCCACTGCGGGTTATTCTCTTGTGCTTTCCGAAAGGGCAATAGGAGTATATTTCACGAGTTCAATGAGCTACAATGCAATCCACGGAGCAGTGGAAGGTGCGAAATACGGATTTACGCCGGAGCTTGTAAAAGAAACAGTTCAAAATGCTGTTTTCGCAGGATTCGGCCTTGCAGTTGCAACAGGACGAATTTCTGTAGTCAAAGCCACTCTTAGGGATGCGTTGGAAGGCGTGGGATTGACCAGTGCAGGATTGAAAGATGCGGGAGTGGGACAAGGTATTAAGAAGGGTTCGGGGGCTAAAGTAATACCAATTAGAACTGAAGTTAAAAGCCCAGCCGAAGCTGTGGAAGCGGGGAGAGAAGAGATGAGACAAAAGACAAGAGATGAATCGCAGGCACCTACTTTGAGGGATAGGGCAAGGGCTTTTGCAAGAGATGCCCTGCGCCATGTCNNTAGCTGATTTAAGAAGCGCTATTGATAGGTCTGGTCTTGATGATACTAAAAGAACAGAGTTTGAAAATAGATTAACTGTATATGAGGCAGATTATGATCGGTGTTCTTTGAATCTTGACACAGCGATTTCAGCTCGCAATTCTTTGGATATTTCTTATTATCGTGGACGTTTGGAATCTGTTTTCCGTAATTTGAACTCATTAGGCGAACAACTCGCTTCCGAAGGAGTTGATGTTCCCGGTCTTAAAAGACCTTCATTACGTGAAATATACAAAAATGCTCGAACCAGAATAACTGAATTAAGAACTTCGTTATCTGATTTATTCGACAGAGCAAAACAGTCTGCGGTTTCTGTTGCGCTTGGAGCTGAAATAGCTAAACTAGATATAAAAATAAGTCGTTTGGAAGCAGAGATGGCTGCAAAAGAAGGCACAACGGGGGGAGAAGGCGCTATTGAACGCATTTCCAAAAGACGTGATGCTCTTCTAAGATTAAGGGATTCATTAGATTATTACGATTCTAAGGCACGTGCTGGAACATTATCACAAAAAGAGTATGATGCTCTGGTAAAGCATTTTGCTCTTGAAGCAGATGGTGCTAACTTCAAATTAAATGATGCTTCTGGTTATCACAGAGCTGTAAAAGATCTTGATGAGAGCTTGGTTTCTAAGCCGGGTAGTTATGCTCTTGTTGATACTGCGGTCGTAAAGCCAAGTGCTAAAAGTTCAGAAGCAACCGAAACTGAAGCATTTACTTTAACGCCAGATGAACTATCAGATATTGCTGATAATCAAGTTTTAACACGTAACGGAGTTCGGCTAGGTCTGGGGTCCAGAGATCTCGTAGTACGTATGAGAACATTAAGAACCAGGGACGGCCGGGAACTGACAGTAGATGAAGTCGCAGCGGTATGGGATCACTTACTAGAAACAAACAAAATACCATCTGATCGTTTAGATGTTAATTCGTCCTGGACTAGGGTGTTTAGAGCGCATAGTACTGCTGCGAAAGACATAATTTCCGGTACATTAGCCGGTGCTGCACATGTTACTGACCAGCCTACAGCAAGATCCTTGTTTAGTTTCTTAAATTCTGGTCATTATAATTCAGTGTTTGATGCAATTACTACGCGTGGAAACTTTTCAGAAGTAATTCAATCTAGGTTATTAGCTTATTTCTATGGTGGGAAAAATTTAAGGACTGTGCTTATAGATGGTGCAGTTGGTCTTCGATTTAGTGGAGTAGACGTTAGTGGTGTTTTTGTTTCTGCACTGAAAGATGCATACAAACTTTCCACTAAAAAACCGGAAAAAATTGAACCACAGATTGTAGTAGCAGAAAATGGTTTCTATGGACGTAATCCCCTAAACGAAGGCTGGCGCAGGGCAATAGTTGGATTTGGGTATCGTACTCCTACCGGAGAGAGCATTTCTCCAAAAACTGCTGGGCAATGGGCTGGATACGCAATTAAAAGAGCTGCATTTATTGCTTTGTTCATTTATCCAGGTTGGGGTAGAAATCTTATTCAAGACCAAACATACGGGAGGGCAGAAAGGTATTTAGAAACCCGCAAAATTGAACAAGCACAAAAGCCAGAAGCCAGGGCAGAGATTATTGCTCGAAAACTTGGTTTTACTAAGCCAAATTTTTTTGATTTTGTCACCGGAATAGAAGATGAACGGGTAAGGAACGAGTTTGTTAAGGCAATTGAAGATTTGATGGAGCAAGAAAGTGCTCCAATTCTAACCTATCCAATTACTAAAGATATACTTAAACCTTTTTCGAATGAAAAAGTTCCTACTTCGGATGAAAAAGTTCCTATTTACAACGTTACTACCGGAATCCCAGAGCTGAAAGTAGCAACACTTTACCTTAAACTATTACAAGTCCAGCTTTTACCTTATCCTTCAGGTGGTCCAAGGTCTTTGAGCGATTATGCTGAAACATTAAATGCTGAAACATCAAGTAAAGTGGCTGCTACATATTCTTTAAGGTTTCAACGTGCCACGGCTATAATAAGTTTAGACGCATTGGGTTCGAAATTGTATGGACAAGCTGATCCGAAAAGATTTATTGTAGACGACTTTTTGCAAACCCAACATCGATCTGCTGACGAATTGGTCAAACTTTTGACCAAACTTAATGGACTTAGCGAAGAGGTTCAACGCAAGGCTTTAGCTAGAGGCTCTTATCAAAAGGTTGTTGAGTTCATAGACGCCGAATTATCTATAAAAGAAGCGAAAACTAGTGGGGTGCTTGCAAAGGAGATGGAGCATCAGGCTCTTGCGGCTACTATAATTCATTTCGTCCCTAAGTTAGCTGGTGTGGATACAAAAGTGTTTCTGGATAGAGTTGTTGCTGAATTCGAACGATGCGAGAAAATTGATGGTTTCGTTCAGTTGCGTAGCGAACTCCAAACAGAATCTGGAATTAGAAAAATGTTTGATGATTATAAAAAAGCGCCATATGTTAGCGGAATGAGTGTTGATGATTCCACTGCATGGCAAATGGAATTTATAACTAATATGATTAAGGTTTACAAACCAGAGTCGAACATTTCAATGTATGCTTGGATAATTTTAAATGGCAAAGGTGCCTCTATTGATTTAACTGCCATTACGTCTTTGTCTAAAGAGCAGCAGGACAAGTTTGCCCCGTGGTTATATCTCCAGTTTGAAGACCTTGGCATGTTGGATAGTGATGGGGGAACAGAACCAGACAGAGTTATATTACTTAGGACGTATCTTGAGAAGAATCCATCTGCCCCAAATCAGTTAACGACGGGGTCTAAAATCCCAGACCTTATTACTGCCAAAGAGACTACGGACTAAACGCATTAAATCTAAAAAACAGCAGTTTAAAAATAAATATGGAGAGTTGTAACTATGGGAGTACTTACCAAAATCCTAGGGTTCGCATTTATACTACTTTTCGGCGTTCTATTCGCATATGGGTTTAGCGGGGAAGACTGTTCTACAAATCCATCCGGGCCTAGTTGTTCTGGTAGTGGAAGTTCCGGCAGTTCCAGTTTCACAGGCGCAGGCGGTGAAATCTACGATGCTCTCCAACAGCTTTGCACTATTGTAAAGAATTCGCTTGCTGTTGGAATGATGTTCATGGTCGTGTCTGCCTCGCTTGTATATGCAGTCGGGCAGGTCATGGGAGCTGAAACACGCGCACGTGCCTCGGTGTGGGCAACCTCAATGTTCAACGGAGCAATAATCGCGGCATTAATCTACTTACTGGTTCCATTTGTGCTGGAGATACTGCTGAAAAACAGCGTGGCTGGAGGAATACCGACGTGCTGAAAGTTGAGTCTTGGGTTCCGTCTTCTCTTTTACAGTCTCTCCTCAATCTCCTTCTTTACCTGGGCAAAGGGAGGTAATGTGCCACTTATGAATCTTTTAAGCTCCCGTTCCCAGTTCTGCTCCTTTTCTTCAAGTTTTCTGGCGAATTCCTTCTTGTCAAATCCTTTAATCTTTTTTGACAGAAGTCCCTCATCAATCCGTAATCCCTTTATTTTTAACAAGAACCATAGATCATAAACATCCCTTGGCTTGTTCCTTTCAAATATGGTTTTTATTTTCTCCACCACTATTTCTTTTTCATCCATAGCAAATATCTCGAAAGAAGGAATATCCTTATACATTGGCACTATCATTTCCCTTTTCGGTGGATTTACCGAGCGTTCCCGTGAGCTAAGATTAAGAGTAAGAACGAGCATGCTTTCTTTTGTACCTTTATACAGCGGTCCTCTAAACGCCAAGCGTATATTTATCTGGTTCTGAAATTTGTCCATTTCCTTTATGGTTGCCCCTATGTTTAATGATTGGATTGAGTAAAGAACCAGGCGCATTATTTTGTCAATATCTATTTTCTTGGTTACTGTAAAATCAAGATCCTCGCTGAATCTGTTAAGCTTGTATATCTTATACAAGCATGTGCCTCCTTTGAAAACAAATTCCTTTCCGACTTGCCGGTAGAGGTTAAAAAGCACGAGGTCCTGGAAGTAATCCTTTTCGCAGTTCCCTGTAGAAAGGTTTTTCAGTCCAGCAGTTTGTTCCAGCTCATCTTTTGTTATCATCTATTCTCGCCTCTTTCAATCTTTTTATGGTATTCTTCATTTTCATTTTTTTCAGGTAGTCGGTTAATTTTCTTATGTTAATCTCGTTGAGGTGTTCTTGTAAAATCTCATAGAATGTATCGTAAGTTATATGGCGCAGGTATAACGCATCTACGAGAGCCTTTTCCTTTTCAGCTATAAATATATCTGCGTTCCCATAGGCGACTTTTCCAAAACCAGAGAAATTCTCCTTTTTGATCCTTATAAATTCTATAGTCGTATTTGAGAACGTAATATTGCGCCTCTTTTTAGGTCTGGTGGTGATAACCTGAATGTATGTCGGTAACTGTTCCGTGAGATTATAATATCTAATAGCTGCCCATGACGATATGTAAGATGGCCAGACAATATGAGATGCAATAATCCATGGATCCTTGCAGACTGTGTACTTGTTCCTTTCGAGCTCAAAGATAAGTCCCGCTTTTTTTAGCCTGTGAACAACGAGTTTTGCATAATTGCTTTTTTTATCAATAATATCCTTTACATTCTTCACAGTGAACACTGGGTACTTTTCCAGTTGTTTTAGCAATTTTATACGATTAACCATAGTTATCATTTTTGATAACTAAGGTTTATTAAGGTTTCGTTTAGATGGCGCACCTTTTCTAGTCCCCAATCTTCTCACGAATAAGTTGACTACCTCATCAAATGGCGGTACTTCTTTCATATACCGTGCCAAATAAGTAATTTGGCACAACTATACAAAACCAACGAGGATAAACCCAAAAAGAAAATCGGAAAAACTTAGTTGGTTTTGTATAAGGGGTTTTCGATACTTTTGTATTACCATAATTATCATTTTTGATAATTTCAACTATACAAAAAGCAAATATCTACCGTATCGCTTCATATTCCTTATTGCATTTTCCTATAAACTGCATTTTCAGAAAATTAGCATTGTGAAACAACAAATATTTCATATATCCCCATTTACGCGCCCGTCTCATTGAAATACGTGCAACCGCATCCTTTGCATACAAGACTCTTCCGATTTTTGACAGCCTTTTTATCAGGTCGGTATCCTCGCCCGTCACGAGTTCTGTATCAAATCCTCCTATTTTCCTATAGGTATCCGCTTTCACCGCGAGATTGTCCGCAGCTGCAAATGGAATTTTTAATTTATAAGTTATCCGCACAAGTGGCTCAAAAATAGCAAGGGAAAAAACATTCTCGGCAACGTTTCCCCTGTAAGGAAGCAGTCTTCCACACACTGCAATTGCCTTTCCGGAAAATATCGGTTCGACTAACTTCTCAAGCCAGTCTTTTGCATAAACCGTATCCGCACTTGCATGCACAAGAACCTTTCCACGTGCAATCTCGCATCCTTTTTGACGACCAACAGCGATTATTCCACGTGGAGCGCTGGTGATTCGCGCCCCATGCTTTTTTGCAATATCCCGTGTTTTGTCAGTGCTGTAACTATCCGCGATTATAATTTCAAATCTCCTTTTTGTTTTCTGCCTGGAAATTGATTTGAGCGTATCGCCAATATACTTTTCCTCGTTTAGCGTGGGAATTATTATGGAGATTTCTGGTGGTTTTTCTGTTTGCATACTTCAGAATTCGTCCATAGCATTTAAAAACGTGTTTTGTGATGAAATCGCATGGCTTTACCTCCTCTTGCAGTGGATGAATCAATGCCCATCCTCAGAAAGACAAAATTGTCCACAGGAATACGCGAGCTGGATATCATGCTTGAGGGTGGATACCAAAATCCAGGAAACATATTGCTGATCGGTCCAAGCGGAATGGAAAAAAACGCATTTGCATTTCATTTCGCAAAATCAAGTTCTGAAAACGGAAATAAAGTATTCTATATAGCTACGGATACAACCCCTGAAGATATAGTCAACAAGGCATCTTCTGTAGGCATTGAGCTTGCATCAGGAAAAGATTTCAAGTTCATAGATTGTTATTCATCCACGCTTGGCACTGCGTCTCCTCCATTTAAAGAGACTGTCCAGGTGTCTGGTCCTTCGGCATTGAATGATCTTTCTCTTGCGATAAATGAGGCAATAAAAGAAAGTGCTGGAAAGAAGATGGCAGTTGTATTCCACTCTCTTTCTTCGTTGGTTCTCTACAACCAAAAGGATTCCATCCTTAAATTCCTTCAAGTCGTCGGTGGGCGATTGAAAAACGCGGATGCCACTGTAATCCTGCTGATCGAAGAGGGAATGCATGAAAAGCAGTTGTTTGCAATGCTTGTGCATTCAATGGATTCAACATTTACGATTCATGATAAAGGGGGAAGTTTTGAATTGAAGATTCCTGACGTGGAGGCGATGATACCTATGAGGTTATCGCCAACCGGGATAGGGATAATCTGAAGTTGATCGTATGGTTCATATACTTGAAACAGAAAGTGGAAAAAGCTCTGCAGCTTCATTGATGCAGGAACTGAAAGGCACTGGAATAGAAAGCCTTCTTGTGCGCAGAGACGGAATTTTAATCCATTCCACTGTTACTCTGGATGAGCACGTTCCTTCGGTAGCATCTTCCTTAGCCAATGTAAGCGATGCAATGGTAAAATCTTTTAACGATGAGCAAAAAGAAATAGAGCTAATGTTTGACGGAATCTATTTTGTAATTCTTCCTCTTGGAAATTATCTTTTATGCGGGATAGTAAAGGACCGCGAAACAAAAAAGGAAATGCGTTCATGCGCTGAAAATCTGAAGGCACTGAAATAATCTCGGAATTACTGGCTGGTCACTGTATGAATATTTCTAATCTTCTCTCAAAGCTTGATTGCGATTACGCGGAAGTAAGAACCGAAGAAAAAGAAGCTACATCTATTTCTCTGTCAAATGATGAGATTGACGCATCTACAGGTCCGTCTTATGGAATATCCGTTCGGATTCTCAAAAACGGTTCATGGGGATTCTCTTCAAGCAACCGGCCAGGTGATTTGCCATCACTTTTGAAAAGCGCAGAGCGGCTGGCATCTCTTTCAAAAGGAAAAATCAAAGTTGCGGAATGCAAAAAAAGATCCGCGCGTGTTTCGCTCAAAACTTCTCTGCCGCATATTGAAGAAAAAATTGATCTTGTGAAGGAAGCCGCTAGGCATGCAGAAGGAAAATATATCCACAACCGTTCATGCAGGCTTTTCGATTCGCTCGTGAAAAAGGAATTTTACAATTCGGAGGGAACGGAAATCCTCCAGGATTCGTTTCATGTTTATTTTTCCTGCACTGCAACCGCGAAAGACGGGACTGCGCAGCAAAGGGGTCAGGAAACATCAGCATCCGGCAGCGGCTACAAGGAGATAAAATTCACTGAAACAGCAAAGGACGCGGCGCGAAAGGCAGAAGCACTTCTAATTGCAATTCCTGCAAAAAAAGGTGTGTTCACAGTTGTTCTTGACCCGGAAATGACTGGGGTTTTAAGCCATGAGGCGGTTGGCCATGCGTGCGAGGCAGATGCCGTAATAGATCGAGAATCAATTCTCAGAGGCAAAATCGGAAAGCGCATTGGAAATAATTTTGTAACAATTTATGATGACCCCACTGCAAAAAATTTTGGTACTTACAAATTTGATGACGAAGGGGTTGAGGCAAAAAAAACTGTTCTTGTTGAGCGTGGGATACTGAGGGGCTACATAAATTCGCGCTCAACCGCAAAAGAACTTGGTCATACTCCGAATGGTCATGCGCGGGCAGAGGATTTTGAAAGTGCTCCGGTTGTTCGTATGAGTAATACTTATTTTATGCCTGGAAAGGCAAGCAAAGAAGATGTTATGGATATCCGCGATGGAATCTACCTCAAGGGAATGAAAGGTGGAAGTGTTGATATTTTTTCAGGAGGTTTCATGTTTGCCGCAGAACTTGCTTATGAAATAAAAAACGGAGAAATCGGAAAAATGATCCGCGATACCGGAATAAGCGGGAATATTCTAGAAACCCTTCACAATATAGAATTAGTCGGAAAGGATTTTGGTACAAGCCCTGGATTCTGCGGAAAGGCAGGTCAGCATGCTCCAGTAAGCGATGGAGGACCACATATAAGGGTAAAAAAGGTAAGGATTGGCTAGACAAAGGGGTTTTGAGTCGAGAGTTCTGCGTTTGATTGTTTTGAGTTTCGTGTCTTCAACCAGATGATATAACCCTCAGATTCGCCCGTCCATTTCCGCCTGCTTTCCGCCTTATTCCAGATTCGGTTTGGCTCAATCCATTGACTATCTCACGTCTTCTGAGTCCAACCTCTTTTTTCCACCAGGAAATATCCCTATCCTCTCCATATTTTCTAAACATTGCTGTGTGTGCTATAAGTAGCGAGGATTCAAGAACCTGCAATGATACTAATTTGCATTCGTCTATCATCTTTCCTATGAAAAATCTGCACGCACAACGAATTTCCTCTGTTGGACTTTTCAATCCTTCCATGGCAAATTCAGCAACATCGACCAATTCCGATTGTCTGAGATAATCTCCTATCTCTCCATGTACCCGCGGGCTATTGAACGCATGGCGAAGCGCGTCCTTTGCAGATTTTCTTATATCCGCGTCGGCGTGCATCAAATCCTTTGTCAGTTCGGTTATTGCAGTTGAAGCATCTGCTGTACCAAGTGTCTTTTTCCGAAACAAACCTGCAGCCTGTAAATGCGCATTCATTCTCTCAGTTGGAACATGGCTGCCCAGTTCGTATTTTATTCTTGAAAATTGAGTTGTTTCTTCTTCTGGCATGTTTGTATTTGTGCCTATACGTGTTTTAATTCCTTGCCATCACCTTGTTTTCGTGGCACTCTGGTTTTTCATCATAGGAATTATTCTTGGAATGCTCGGAGGATTGCTTCCTGGTATTCATTCAAACACTATAATCTCTATCCTTTCTTCAGTTGGTTTGAACGGAATTGATTTTGCCTACGTGATAATCGCAGTCATGGCATCACATCAGTTGTTCTCATTTATCCCATCAATCTTTTTCGGAATTCCTGAGCAGGGTTCGGTTCTTTCTGTGTTGCCCGGACAACGAATGGTGCGCGAGGGAAACGGAACTCTTGCACTCAAAGTCGTACTTGCCTCGTTTCTGATTGGCACGCTTTTATCCGTCGTTCTTTTTTATCCCGCACTTTCGTTTTATCCGCTTGCGTATAAATTTATTCAACCATATATCAAATACATTCTGCTTGTCTTTTCAGCAATTCTTTTATTGAGAACAAAAAATCTAGTTTTATCAGCGGGTATATTCGCTCTTTCCGGACTGTTCGGAGTGTTTTCTCTTAATTCCGGATTGGCATATCCGTTCCTTCCTTTATTTTCCGGAATGTTTGCAATGGGCGCGATATTCAATTATACCAGTGGTACGGTTCCAAAGCAAAAAGACACGCCATTATCAACAGATTTCATCAAGTTCGCGGTATTGGGCGTTTTTGGAGGTCTTTTGGCAGACCTTCTTCCAGGGGTCAGTTCCCCCTCGCAGGTTGCAACCTTTTTTTCGCTGGTCATGCCAGTCAATACGCTTGGATATCTGGCCGCGATTTCATCTATTTCAGTGAGCGAAGCGGTTTTTTCGTTTGCCACTTCCGCATCTATAGGAAAAGCACGCATGGGTTCAACAGTCTTTCTTTCCGAACAGATTTCGCTTGCAGAGCCGGGTAATCTTCTTCTCGCGCTGACAGTATTTTTATTTTCAGTATCCCTGGCGGCTTTAATTATCTATATTCTGCGAAACAGGATTTCCGCTCTTGCCAAAATTGATTTTTCGCATTTTAATCTTCTTCTTGCAGGCTATTTGGTTGCAATGACCTTGGTTCTCAATGGCTTGGTCGGCCTTACAATCCTTGGTTTTGCATCCTGTTTGGGGTATGCCACCGTCCGTCTTGGCGTGGAGCGCACAAATCTCATGGGCGCAGTAATATTACCAACAATTCTCCTTCTTTTCAGGGTTTTTCTGTAATGTCAACCTGCTCGCATCTGAGTCTTGATATTGAGCAGGTTGACAGCTAGTGAATTCCATCCTAAGCATTTTTTAGGGACCACCAGTCAGATAGACTGGTGGAATTCACTGGATTTTCAGAGATAAGGACGAGATAAGATGGTGGGTTCCATTCACCGAAACATTTATAAATATTCTTGTTCCTAAATTATCATAAAGATTTAAAAGTCTTTTTATGTTAACGAGGGATCTTCATGTCAGGAATGGGTGCAACTAAATGCCCAGAATGCAGTAGCAAAAGGCTTATAAGGGATTATGAGAAGGGAGAACTTCTCTGTGCCCAGTGCGGGCTTATCATCGTGGAAAATATCCATGATAGCGGTCCGGAATGGCGTGCATTTGATGCGGAACAAAAGGAAAAAAGAGCGCATAGCGGTGCCCCTATTCGTTATATGAGACCAAACAAAGGCCTTGTTACAGAGATTGATCAGTATAACCGTGATATTCGCGGGGGAAAAATTTCTCCGAAAAAGCAGGCACAGCTCTACAGAATGAGAAAATGGCACAAAAGAGTGTCCATTGCCACTTCAATGGAGCGCAATCTGGTTATTGCACTTGCAGAACTGGATCGTGTCGCATCCTCGTTGGGCTTGCCAGAGAATATAAAAGAAAGTGCAGCATTGCTTTACAGAAGAGCAGTTAAAGCTGAACTTATTCGAGGAAGACTTATCGAAAGCGTTGTTGCAGCAGTTATTTATGCTATTTGCAGAATCCAGGGAATTCCAAGAACTCTTGATGAAATTGCAAAGGCGTCTGGTATAGAGAAGAAGGAGATTGGACGTGCCTACAGGTTCATTAAAACCGAACTTGAAGTAAGCGTTCCACTCACTGACCCGAGTCAGTATGTTCCGAAGTTTGCGTCTGCGTTGCGTCTTGGAGGTCAGGTTCAGGAGGAAGCGGTAAAATTGATTAAAAAATCCCTGAAAAAAGGGCTTATATCTGGTAGAGGTCCAACTGGTGTTGCTGCCGCGGCTCTTTATATTGCGTCTGCATTGTTCGGGGAAAAGAGAACCCAGAAAGAGGTTGCAGATGTGGCCGGAGTAACGGAAGTCACGATAAGAAATCGTTACAGGGAGCTCAAGAAGGAACTGGGCCTGAAGATAAACCTGTAAGCATATAGATACGCTTATAAAGGTAGAATAAAAATCAAGATTAACACTGAGGTGAAAATATATGGTACACAGAATAATACATGCGGTTAAGAAATTATTTGGGCACAAGTCAGAAGGTTGTGCGCACTGCAAGCCACATGCTGCCGCGAAAAAGGGAAAGAAAGGAAAGAAGAAATAACGGCGGCGTTCCGTTAGCTTTTTCTATGCGCTTTCCATCCTACCTGCAAATTCTTTAATTTTTGTTTTATAAGTTATTGAACGGATTTTGCTGCCTTTTCCATTAGTTTTTTGTCTGTTGATTTATAGCTTAAAGAAATAAAATACGTATTCGCAAATCCAAGGTATGTGGATAAGCTTACAAAAAACGTATCAATAAAATCCTTTGCAGTAACCAGTTCAAATGCCCCCATCCCAATCAAAACTGCCCAGATTGTTCGCATTATCTGGACGGGTATGAAATAAAATTCTCTTATTGCCATGAGATTCCCCGCTTCCTCCATCAAGTTTTGTTGGCATTGGGTGCACGGTTCTTTTTCTTTTTGGAATATCAGTTCCTTTAAGCCGTTTTTGACTCCTCTGAAAAAATCATTCCATTCATGAATTCTGGCAAGGTCCTTAAGCACCTTTCCCAAAGATTTTTTCTCATTGTTTGCTTTCCAAAAAATGGCAAAGGTTCCCCATTCCGCTATTGTTGAGATTACTGTAGCCGCGATTATAGCTACTGCTGCTCGTGAGGCACTCACGTGTCGAGTTGCGCCGTCTACAACTATCTGGATTGTTAAAAAATACGCAGGAACTACGGCGAGACTGGTAAGACCAAGATTGAACAGGTAATCTGTGAAATTTTTTTCACTTATCTTTTCGGTATTTTCATTTTTATGGATTAGTTTTTTGATTGCATTTAGCATTTTCTTTATTCCAGCCGGTACCATTAATGCCACCGTATACCCAAGTATTGGGCCGGTCAATTGCGAAATTTTTTCTCCAAGTTTTGATAATCCATATATAACTGNNAATGTTTCATGCTGTTTTTTTTCTTTAGTTGCTTTTTCTTCCAATCTTTTTGCTCGCGTTGAAACTATGCTAAGAGACAGGGTTCTATTCACAAAAACGTTCCCGCTGGCTATTGCAAATGCACGACTTCCTGCTTTTATTTTGTCGTAGCTATATTTTGCCCACTGCCGCATTCCTGACTGTTTTTGTGGAGCAATGCCACTATCGTTAACCTTTTTGGAGAATGTTTGCATTCTTACACCTATTGTTATAATTTATGTTAATTGTGTTTAAATAGATTTGTATTTTAATTTCCGCTATATATATCCTGTCACGTGATGACTCAATTATTCTGACTAGTGATGAAGATCTTGAGTTCTGAAGGAGCGAAGCGACTGAA
>DUGF01000081.1 GCA_013331535.1 Microcaldota archaeon
TTATTGCTTCATCAATCTCCTTTGGCTCTGGCCATTTTGAAAGATGAATGCTCTCGTTTTCCTTTGCACCGAAAAATGAATGATATAATTCCTCGGAAATGTGCGGCAACACGGGTGCGACGAGCTTAATGGAATTGAAGAGAACGTAACGGAGGACGAACTGCGCAGATTTCTTTGCGGATTTCGCACCTTCTTCCTGGCTCTCATCATAAATCCTGTGCTTCACATACTCAAGATAATTGTCGCAAACTTCATGCCAGAAGAAATTCAGGAATTGGCTCATTGCAGTATGGTATTCGTATTTTTCCATTGCATCTGTGAAATCCCGGATGATTTGGTTCATTCTTGAGAACACCCACTTGTCAATCGGATGAAGAGAACCGAATTGAACTGGAAGGTCATCATAATCCTTTGTCGCACCTTCTATGAACCGTGCGGCATTCCAGAATTTTATCAGGAAGCTTTTCGCGTATTTTATGTCCTCGTAGCTGAACGGCCGGTCTTTTGCCATTGCACCGGATAATGCTGCCCATTGACGGATTGCATCGATTGGATAATCACGCTGAAGATCAGTTGGAGAGATAATGTTTCCAAGGCTTTTCGACATCTTTTTTCCGTCAGGTGCAAGCACATTTCCGTTTAGAAGAATTGTTTCCCACGGGGGTGTTCCTGTTAATCCGACCCCGCTTCTGTAAATCGTGTAAAACGCCCATGTGCGGACGATTTCAACTCCCTGCGGACGAAGCGAATTAGGATAAAGCTTGGCGAAACGTTCTTTATCATCTGGCCATCCGCTTATGATTAATGGGGTTATGGATGAATCAACCCAACAGTCGCATGTGCTTGTTTCTGGTTTCATTTCACTGCTGCATCCACTGCATTTTCTAGGCTTGGCAGTTTCCGCATAATATGGAAGCTCGCTTTCGTTTGCGGGTTCGGTCTTATTGCAGGATTCACAATAATAAAACGGAATCGGGGTGCCGAAGACTCGTTGCCGTGAAATCACCCAATCCCATTCCGCTCCTTCAACCCAATCAATTAAGTAGGATATTCCGAATTCCGGAATCCATTTGACCTTGTGTGCCAATTCCTTTATCTCCTTTGCCGGAGTGCGGATATCAGCGAACCATTGCATTGAAGAGAGGAGTTCGATTGGTGTTCCGCATCGGTCATGGACTTTTACAGTTTGCTTTAGCGGCTCTTTTTTTACGACTTTTCCCTGCGTTTCGAGTATTTCCGTTATTTTCTTTTTCGCATCCGCTGTTGAAATGCCATCAATTCCCTCAATTCCGGTTCCCTGCATTTTTCCATTCTTGCCAATTGCATTTATTATTTGAAGCTTGTAACGATGAGTCCAGACTACGTCCATCTTGTCCCCGAACGTACAGACCATCAATAAACCAGTTCCGAATTCCTTTTCCACATCCTTGTCTGCAAAAACCGGGACTTCGTTTCCGAGTGCCGTGGTTATTGTCTTTCCTTCAATATCCTTGTATCTTGCATCTTCTGGATTGTAGAGAACCGCAACGCAGGCTGGGAGCAATTCCGGGCGCGTGGTTGCGATAAGCAAGTCGGAATTGTCGGGTCCCGCGAACTTTATGTAATTGAGCGTTCCGTCCTTTTCAACGTCATCCAATTCCGCTTTTGCAATTGCTGACATGCATCTTGTGCACCAGTAAACAGGATATTCTGCACGGTAAATGAGCTTCTTTTTGTACATCTCTATTAACGAATATTGGACCTTGCGGTGATAATCCGGCTCCATTGTGCGGTACTCATAATCCCAATCCGGGGAGAACCCCATTTCATTCATTTGTTGCCGCATTCGTGCAATGAATTCCCTTGTCCATTCCACGCATTTTTCCCTGAATTGCGCGGGTGGAAGCCGCCCAAATTTCTTTTCAACCTTTACTTCAGTTGGAAATCCCTGGCAGTCCCAGCCTTGCGGATAATATACATTGAAACCCCGCATGCGTTTGTATCTTGCCGCGAAGTCGAAGAAGGAATATGAGAGAACGTGGCCCATATGAAGCTCGCCGGAGGTAAATGGAGGGGGGGTGTCGATGGAGTAGATTGGTCGTGGATTTTGGGTAGTGGGTATTGGGTCGTGTGTCGTGTGTTTTGTGCCTTGTGCCTTGAGCCTTGAATCCTGAGCCGTGAATCCTGTTGCATCGAATTTGTATATCCCGTTCTCTGCCCAAAACTTCTGCCATTTTTGCTCAATTGAGCGGTCGTATTTGTCTGATAACATGAAGAATCACGATCTTGAAATCTCTAAGAAGATTTATTCATTGAAACTTCTTTTGTATATATATGATGGGCATAGGCAACAAATCTCACCATTTTCTGTTCTTCGATTATCCTAAAAGCTATGACGAAATGCCCGACGTGCGCCCTCCGATAATGCTTTAGCACGTTGCTTAACGGTTTGAAGTGGTCTGGTGTTTCCAGAATTTCTTGCATCTTTTTTCTTACTCTATCATACATTTGCGGATCCTTTTTTAGAAGTTTACCCAAAATTTCCAAGAACTCCTCATTAGCGTCCAGAGCATACGGCAAGGCAACACCTAGCAACTCCCCTCTATATGTTTTTCCATCTCTTCTATTGATTTGAAAACGCGGAACTTTCCTTTTTCAGCTTTTTTCAATTTTTCCGCAAATTCAGGCCGTACTTCGTGTAGGTCATCGCTGATTTCACGAACTTCCATTTCAATATTCTGGAGTTTTTTGTACACCATCTCCAAGGTTACGTTTTCACATTCACCCATCCGTTTCACCTGTTTTTATTAGTATTTCCGAAGGTAATTAAACCCTAAGCTTTTTCTCTAGGTTTTGCGCTTATCTTTCTTCTATCGAGCGGTCGTATCTGTCTGATAACATGAAGAATCACCATAACGATTGAATCAACTAAGCTGAAGAATAATCTATGGAATGATTAATTTTTTAAGGGAATCAAACTTTTGACTCGCGGAATTACGCTGCAAAACTGCACCATAAACAGCCAATTTAGGAGCAGAAGTGCACTATTAAATATTTCCATAAACATAAAAGTTATGGATCAGAGTATAATGAAAAGATCGCTTGCTATAGGCACGAACATAATTGAGTCTGTCATCTAGTAACTTGGACTACAGATTACGTTTACTCCTTTGTTAACTAAAGCTTTTATCTGTGACTGTGGGACGTTAGGATTTCCCAGAATGCAGGCTTTGTCGCCAAAATTTATTCCTGGATTATTTAGAAGGGGCGTAAGGTCGTAAAGCAGGTTAAACCTAAGCTCAAGAAACCACAAATTAATCAGACCAGTGAATGAAGTGACATCTGATATTTGGTTGTTATCAAGATAAAGAAACTCCAGTTTAGTGAGAGCGGCGAGCGGAGTAACATCTGATATTTTATTACCCTCAAGAGTAAGATGAGTTAAATTAGTGAGACCGGCGAGCGGTGTGATATCTGATATTTCATTATTAGGCAGTTCAAGCCTGGTTAAATTAATGAGACCGGCGAGCGCAGTAACATCTGATACCACCTCTGATCCCTTTTGATTCCCAATGGTGAGCTCTTGCAATTTAATGAGACCAGCAAGCGGAGTAACATCCGATATCATGTTATCCCAAAAATCAACATAAATTAAATTAGTAAAATCCTTAAGGGGGGTAAGATCCGAGAGATTGTTGCTAGAAAGGACAAGATCTTGCAATTTAGTGAGACCGGCGAGCGAAGTAACATCTGATATCCCGCTCGCGAAAAGATAAAGAGTAGTTAAATTAATAAGGTTTTTAAGAGGAGCAAGATTGTTTGATATCCCGGTGAAAGAAAGATCAAGATAAGTTAATTTAGTGAGACCGGCGAGCGGTGTGATATCTGATATTTCGGAATTAATAGAAAGATCAAGCACAGTCAGCTCAGTAAAACACTCTATGCCTAAAATATTTGGTAGACTTTGGAGCCCTGAGCTAGAAAGATTCAGAGAAGTTGTCTTAAGAACATCTTGTAATGTTATATCGGCATTGAATTTTTTGCCCAAAGCGTTCCTAATAGCAATTAAAAAATAGTAATTTTTGAAGTTGTCGGTAATTATCCCATCGCCATCTTGGTCACATGTACTGGTAGTAATTACGTTTTCATTAGTTGCTTTTGGCACGTCTATTGAATTTTCTGTAGTATCTATTGGAACAAACATAGTTGCATCATCTTGAAAAACATCAACTGGGATTACAGTGTCTCCTTTACTATCTGCCTTTCCATCAACAGTATCTGTTGGAACAAGCATATCATGTGAAGAAACGCCGTCTGAAGAAACGGGTTTTGTATCATTTTT
>DUGF01000018.1 GCA_013331535.1 Microcaldota archaeon
GTCCTTCATGTCGGGACAAATGCCCTTGCCAATAAGCTCGGGCTGAAAAAAGTCCCGTGGTGAACTTCAGGTATGTTAAATAAACTGGACAAGAAATTCCTTGACGAAGCAAAGGCGCGCGGAAAACTTATTTTTCATTCTGAAGAAATACCCTACGCACGGTTCAGGGAAGACATTAGGAACGTTGTTCGTGGAACTGTTGTTCTTGGAGACGGCAGCGACCGGGTTATTTTTGGTTTTCCGCACATTGCCAGGGTTTTCACGCTTGAAAAAGGAATAGTGCGAAATCTCAAATCCGATTCGTTTTATGCAGAAGAAAAGATAGACGGCTTCAATCTACGCGTTGCAAAAATCGGGAAAAAAACGTTTGCGTTCTCGCGCGGAGGTTTTGTAGACCCGTTTTCAACGGAAAAAGTTCGCTCCGATTCGGTTGTTCCCGATTCATTCTTCCGCGATTACCCGGACTACGTTCTTTGCGGGGAAATGATCGGAAATACTCCTTACACCCCACCAACAAAAGATTTTGACGTTCGATTTTTGGTGTTTGATATTGCCGACGACTCCGGAAACTATCTAGCTCCGCCAGAAAAATACGCGGTTCTGAAAAAATACCATCTCGAAAGTGTTCCGCAACTCGGAAAATTCACAAAAAACCCGGAGAGCATCAAACGTTTGAAGGACGTCGTGCTTACCTTAAACAAATCCCACAAGGAGGGGATGGTTCTCAAGGCCGATGACCGGAAATCTATAATAAAGTTCGTCACTCCAAATGCGGATATTGATGATATCGCACATAATGCACATCTTTTATTTGACATGCCAACAGGTTTCTTCCTTCAGCGGCTCTTGCGTTCTTCTATCTTCGTGAGTGAGTTCGGTTTAGATCAGAAAAAGTATGCAAGCGAACTTGGCGATGCTTTCTCAGTGCGTCTTCTCTCTGCCCTTAAAGATGCTGAAGCAGGCAGCGGCGCTTTTGAAGAATTCGAAGTGCTTCTTTCAGACAAGAAGACCTGGGATGGGGTAATGAAGCATATGAGCAAAGAAGTCAGGATAGAAATTCTATCCAACAGAGAAGAAAAAAGTGGCTCAACCCGCATCCGGTTCAAAAAAATCTACAAAAAGACGAGCAAAAAGCTGCATGGTGCTTTGAGTGGAAAAGGGCAGGAGGATTGATGCGTATTGCAACCAAGGACAATGTGCGCGTAATTGCCTTTCTTAGCGAATTCACGAGTGTCCTCACTTCCAAATTTCCCAAAGGCATAGATTTTATCCTTTTGTTCGGGAGTGCCGCACGTGGCGAGTTCAGGGCAGGCATAAGCGATGTTGACCTGATAATCCAGGTAAAAAACGAAAGCGACATGGAAATGATAGAAACCTACTCGGAATCTGTTTTCTGGAAACTCGATGAAAAATACAAAACACGCTTAGCGGAAATCTGCTCAACCAAACAATCAGATATTTTTGGTTCTGTTGAAAAATCCGTGAAGTTATACAAGCCATTTGAGGTAATAGGGCCGAACCACATTGACTGGAAGAACTGCTCAATTACAACTCCCTCGCTTGGAGTATTGGCATCTATTGCTCCGGCATACCAGTTTGCAAAGAAAATAAAGGCAGAAGGTAAAATAATTTACGGGCGGAATATGCTTTCCGAAATCACGGTTCCATTCTCTTTTATAGATAAAATAAAAGGTGCGGTTATCCCAATTCTCATCTCCATTGCATCCATATTGGTTTGCCTGCCATTTCCGGACAAGGGTTTGAAATATGGGCTTAAGGCCGTTCTGTATTCTGTTGATGACCAGTTATATATTATTGATTCTGATTACAAAAAGAAGGCAGCCCTGAACCTGCATCTTTTAAGGTCAGAGCTTGGGGAGTATGGCAGCGTTCGCCTTGCAAAAGAAGCGCTTTATGCCAAAAAGAATTTTGATCAGATAAAAAAAGAATGGACCTATGCAGATAAGATTTCATTTTGCGGCCAGGCCTTAATTTTTATTTTATATAATAATCTGTTGAGTTTTCTCAGGTTTTTTGCAAAAGTTCTCAATCGGTTTCCCAACAGATAGTTGGCAGATATTCAATCTCTTTCTGGTTTATTCATGTTAATCCCTCACTTACCAGTACTTTTTCTTTTTAGCAGCGCACCAAACTTCGAAGCATTTATCCATTCGCATCCAAGATCATTTGCAAAATTAAGCACGCCTTCATCTGCTGAAACAAGTGTTGCATCCAGTTCCTTTGCAAGGAGAACAAGTTCAAAATCCTCCTTACTGTCAAGAATACCTGTTCGCATGGAATCTCTGTATTTATCCCGTAATTTCGCAAGCTTCATATCATTATCCGGTCGATTATCCTTTGCGAATTCTTCCGCAAGTCTGAGTCCTTTATTTATTCTTACCCTGACGTCCTCAACGAAATTGTAAAATACAGCTGCAGGCATATACATCGCATGCATGTTCGGAGATCTCTTTCGCACCACAAGCTCAAGCTCGTCGCAAGCCGCCCCGCCAGCAAAGTTCTTAAGTTCATGAATCACAGATGCAGGCATGAAAAATTCCACATTCTTCATTTTCGAAGCTTTTTTCAGGAATCCCATCACTGCTGAAGGTGCGTCAGTTCCAAAATCTCCGCGCACATTCGGATTAACAAACAAACTTGTGTCAATTACGAATTTTTTTGAAGTTTTAGTCATTTAATCACCAAGTATCCGCCACCCACGTTCTACCCCCAATCTAAAATCTACTGCCTAACATCTACCACCCAAGAGTCCACTCACCATCAAATATCTATATAAGCTTTATTAACCCTCTTCCGACTTCAGGGATGTTTCCTCCGAACAGGCTTGTGCTGGATAACACAAATGTAAGAGTTATCGTAAGCGCCATAAGCGGGATAAGGCATATGCTGAGCGTGAGCTGTTTCACTACTTTACCGGATATAAATTCCGTTATTAGCGAAGTTGACTGCAGGTTTCTTTCTACCCAGGATTCCGCCTCTTTTATTTTTGCCTGGTCAAACATCCCGCTTGAACTTAGAGGATTGTCCTTTAGCACTGGTATCGCGCACCAGTCTCCGCTATAGTCCAGTACCATCAGATCTGTCACTATATACGAAAGCGGGAATATGAAATACATTCCTATTGCAAATGCCATGACATATGCTCCGGCACCGCGTGTTGGGGGAAATGAGCGCATCAATATCCCTGCAGGAAGAAGAATTGTAAGTGCGGTATATTTTACAAAATTTAAAATGTTCACAAAAAGATAGTATATGAATGTGTAGAATGTTATTGCATTCGTCGTGTTTGTTATTCTTTCGGTTACTGCCTTTACTGCAAATCCTGATGCTACCTCTGACATGAATATTTCGATATATGTGCTTGCCGCCATCTCATGGGGTATTGCTATAACATAAAGCGTTGCCATTGCTTTTTTCATACAGGCTACTTTCGGTTCCATAAGTGCCTTTGTCAATTCTATCATGGAAGTATCCTTTGTTGGGAGATTGCTCGCACCAATCGCATCCTTGGCTATGTCATTCATTATGCCCTCAAGAATTGGTTCCATTTCATTCAGAAATAACACAAGGAACAAAACCAGTATCACTGTTGATGCAGCGAAAACCATCTCGGCTTTTGCATTCTGTTCAAGGTTTTTCAGCTCAAAATATTTTGAAACCATCCACAGGATAGTCGCAGCAAACACTGATGCAATCGTTGCAAGAGCAACAGCGCCCATCCACTGTGGATCCGGAAGTGGTATGATCTCTCCTGCAAGAACGCTCATATTTTTTATCCACCTGTTACTAATTATTTATCAATTAATTACTGCTTATATCAGCCTCGTTAAGCTGCTTATGTCTATTTCTTCGCCCATTGTCTTGCTTATGCCTTTTATTGCATGTATTATCAAAAGAATGTTAAATGCAGATGCAAGTCCAAGTATTATTACAATTCCTATAATCATCATTGGGAGTATGAGGATCATGTACATCGCCCCTCCGGTTCCGCCTTTGATTAGATTGACAATAAGGTTTCCAGTAGAATATTCCTGAACCGGACTTGGCGCTGAGCCTGGCGCTGGATTTGTCGGATCAGGCATGTTTCCGCTATAATCTCCGACAATCTCTTTTGGGAAATCCTTTAAATTCATCTTTGCCTTGTCAGAAATTATATTAAACACTGGCTTGGCATGAGCCCCCATATTTCCAATCGTATCTGTTGCGAAATTCTCCGTAGTTTCTCTCAATATCTCGCTGGTTATTACAGTTAGGGCAGGATATATGAACAAAAATCCTATTCCAATTGCAATCAGCGTTCCGCCAATTCGTCTTGTTGGCGTGAAACATCGCATCATTATTCCAATCGGCAGATAATATTTCAAAAATCCAACGAGCGCGAATTCAAATACCACTTTCTGCGCATAGTTTGTTATGAATACTATTGCAAGGAAATTTGTTGCCTGATATAACACGTTTTTTATCGGAGCTCCAAGTCCTGCGCCGGGTGAGCTGACCAGTCCAAGACCCAGTGGTTTTGAAAATATCGTGGTGCTTGCAAGCATGTCAGCCTGCATTGCAAAGAAGTGGTTTGTGATCATTACTCCTATAATTGCCTCTCCGTTATAATCGAAATAACCCATTGCCTCGCTGTACATATTCAGGTCTTTACTCGCGGATTCCGGGAATATCCACCCGACTTTTATTTCGCAGAATCTTCCAACCATGAATGCTATTGCAATTATTATAATCGCCGTGACAAAAAGTTCGTTTACCTCGAATTTTGCATATGCGCTGAGTTCCTGGTTTCTGAACATGACTCCGAAAAGATATATTATTGCAAGTATTGCCGCTGATGCGGCAAGCGCGATACCTGCAATTCCCATCCAGTCCGGCAAGCCAAGGAGCCCCATTCCAGCTCCAATTCCTTTGAGTGTTGCCGAGTCTGTTGGTAGTGCTGGAAGTAATGCACTGCCTTTGCATATAACCTCGGTTATCTCAACTACCATATCTTATCATCTCGTTGTCCTTAACTCTCTACTACTCAACACCCACAATCCATTTCAAATCAATTTCACAAACGAAGTAAAGCTCACCTCTGAGCCGAAAAATCTCGCGATTTCCTTTGCCGCAGTGAGTGTTACGAATATGTTTATGAACGGAAGAATAATGCTCACGATTACGATGTAATATACCGCACTTTTCACTATATCAAATACAAGGCTTATCACACCACCTATAAGTATCGGAACCGCTATCGAACCAACGAGCATCCCGAGGATTATCGCGGTTATCCCAGCCCCAAAAAGTCCTGTTGAAGTAAAGAAATTTTCCAGCAATGTATCGCTTGGGAGTACCACCGGAGAAGTTAGTTTGTATGCCTCCCAATTCATTATCATCATTACCGGATAAACGATTACGAATGAGAACACCAATGCAAAGAGCGCGGTTCCCGCACTGCGGGTTTGGGGAAATGCACGAAGCAGCATTGCCGCAGGAACAAATATTGCGAAAACCCATCTCTTTGTAAAGCACAGGATATAGAAGTGGGCAACCCATTCAACAAGAGTTGCCGATAAAAATTGTATCACGATCCCAACGATATCTACAATCGGCTTTAACACAGGACCAACGTTGAATGAGAACATTGCCTTGAACGTTATTCCCACGTATATTGTTGCACTGTAAAGCGTGTGTAGCCACATATTAAACAACAAAAGAGACGAAAGATTACTTGCTATCTGGTAAGTCATATATTGCGTATATATCATCGCAGCGTCTATTATCGAAGTAGTCTGTTTGTATATGGCGTCTTCTGCAAGTTCTGAGCCCGGGGAGATTTTGATAGTGAACCATATATTCATTGTGACCATTATTCCTATGATAAAAACTGCCAGGAATATCGTCATCAGCGTCTGCCACCATTCCTCTCGGGCTATTGAAAGAAGTTGCGGTGATTGAAGTGCCTGGCCAACAAGATATAATACAGCGATTGCCAGAAAGATTATTCCTGCTGCGTATATCGCATAGGAAAGCATGCTGGCATATTTTCCAGCGTCAAATTCTCCCTTTGCCTTTGCAGCCTTTGGGGCAGTATCTTCTGCCCATGCATCCTCGCATTGTATCATGTTAAGCGGTCCGGAAATAGTCTTGAATGCCCAACCTCCGATATTCTTGTGTCCTTCGATAGAGTAAGATGAGATAACCTGACTTGAATCCTCGTATGTTTCCCAATTGTTTGGGTCGCTTGGGGTTGTGGGTTGTGCGAATGTAAAGTTACTTAGAATAAGGATGATAATGACTGGCAAAAGCACTGCTAGTGTGGGTATCCCTGTTTCGGATCGCCAGGTTTTTCCGGTTGTTTTTGTTTCGCTCATTTTATCATCCACACATCTAGAGTGCCATAATTATATCAGGTGTGTCAGTCCTGCAATTTCCAGATCTCCGCCAAATATCGCAGACATGCTTTTTATCGCAGCAATAGATGCCATAACTCCCAGGAATGAAAAGAACAGGGAGAAAAATGTAAGCCTGCTTGCCGCGTCTATATATCCTCCGCGTGCAAGGGTTTCGGTAATCATTTGCTGAGGGTTGTACCAGTTTTGCTGGTCAAGTTCTTTGCCCCATATATTAACTTCGTCTTCCATATCCTTTGTTTTATTTTCTACTATTGCATCATTTATTACCCCGCAGAAATCCAAACCTAAATTTGTCCCGCCTAATTTGTTTATCGGGCTTCCAGCGCCAGTTCCACTAAATGCATCTGTTCCATATGTGCTTTTTCCAGCAGCCTCTATTTCGTTATATCCCAATACTCCGCCACTCATGATCTTTCCAAATATCGGAAGACCGTCCTTTTCAACATATATTGAACTTATGGCAAGTGCATTCGGATCCCCAGATACAGTTATTGCCTTTAGTTTCATCTGCCCGTAAAAGACTCCACCGAGCGCATAAAACATCGGAAATATAAAAAACATCGAAAGAGCCATTGCCATCAATAAGCCGCCAAGTTTTCTGGTGAAGAAAAATGTCCTGAGTATGATCCCAATTGTAAACATCACTGGGAAGATGCCCATTGCTATAAACCTGAGAAGAACTTCCTGGAATTTCGTTATCGTCATCAATTTAACTGTGTAGTCAAACATGTTTGATTTTACTATATTCCCCTGCATGAAAAATCCTTTTATTGGCGTATATGCAAATACCCCTGTTTTTTCCCCGGTTATTTCTATATTAAGATTTACTTCTGCAAGCATGGATGTGATGACATATTCGCGGTACATCTCTGAAGCAAGTTCGTTGCCTTCATTGAATATAGAATTCAGGAAATGCATCCCAACCTTTATGTGGCACGGAAGTCCATCATAGTAATCTGCCTTTGCAAACGCAGTGTTACAGACGGCTTGCCCTAAAACATCTTTTCCAATTGGTTCGTTCGGGTTCGTTACAAGCGATTCCGCGACCTGGTTTGCTCCTGCCAAAAACGAAATCGTGAGTGCAATAAGAACTGCGGAGTAAATTACTTCCACAACCTCTATTCTTGCCCATGTCTTTATCTTGTCGTTGGAAAGAAAGTTCCCAAGAATATACACCAAACCAAGAATTCCAGTGGATATTACAAGTAGTATCACTGCAATTTGTAACCAGTCAGTATATACGCTAGTGAGGAATCCGAGCGCATCGCCGCTTTTTAATAATCCGATGTCAGCCATTTTTGTCATGCCTTTGATTATCCTGCCCTTGATTATCATGCCTTTGAGATTATGAATTTCGTAACTGCATTTATAAACGAAAACGTAATTACTGTTGAGAACGCAGGCAGGAACAATGAAACCAACGAAAGCTCTCCAACTGCCTCAAGTAGGGGTTTCATTAGTAAAAATGTGACGCTGTATGCCATGCTTTCCATCGTGAGAGTGCTTATTGCGGTTCCAGCAAATGATCCAATTTTTGGCAATCCAACCGCTCCAAATAGAAAATTATTTACATTACTCAATATCGTGCCGCCAGCACCAATTATTGCCGCGCTTCCGACAAAGCCCCATTTCCATGCGCCTAATTCGGTTGAACCGATATATGGAATGTACTCGGCGCCNNGGAAGCACTGTCTGGAAGGCGATGGATGCCACTATCAAGAACGTTCCGGCATCCTTTGTTGGCGGAAGGAACCTGAGGAGAATTCCTGCAGGCAATAAGAATTTATATGCTATGGCGTCCACGATTGAAAGTATAAAAACCTGTGCGGAAAGACTACTATATACCATTGCAAGCGCATATCCAAGAACATTTGTTATTCCAACCACGCCATCAGAACCTGGAGCTACTTTGTATATCCATGTCCATACTGCTTCGTGCGGTCTGAAATATAGTGTGTTATAAGTTGAGAATGCAACCTGGATAGTGTACACGTCATTTATTGCTTCAAGAACTCCCTGGGCCTTTATCTTTTGCAGAAATTTCATCGCGGAATTTATGGGATCGTTTCCTACCATTGTGCATGAAGCGGATTTCATTCCCTCAAAAAAGGCCACTGCAAGTATAAGCGTAAGAAGTGCAAGCCAGATATCGCCCAGTCCGACTTTTGCGCCTGCCTCCCATTCTGGCCTTTTGAATATTATTCCTGCAGAATATTTTACCAGAGTATAAAACGCTATGAATAAGACAACAACTGCGGTTAGCTGGTAATATTCGATGGATGGATCTGCTACTGCAAACGGGAATCCACTTATATTACATGCCATATATTTGTCCCTCAGTTAATTTAGTCTGCTGGCCCTGAAATTACACCAGTTTTGTTATGCCTATTATTTCCTGTTCTCCACCTATAATCGCGCTTATGTTTCGGTACATTGTTATTGTTATTATTATTTCAAATACGGATGTCACTATTACAAGAATGATGAATTGCGATACTATTACGACTTCTTCAACTATGAAATAATAAAGTCCTTGGACTACTCCTGTTGCAGGGCCGACGCCCCAAAGCAGAGAAGTAAGTGAAATGCCAAAATCCCCGAAAAGTTTTACCATAAATTTGAATATGTCCTTTGCGGTTGTAAGTACACCAGTAACGTTTTCCCAAATGCTCTCAAAAAAGCCTACTATTTTTGTTGAGGTTGAGGAATCTGGCGTTGTTCCATAGTTTGCCATGACACCGCTTGTGGGTTCATTCGAAATTTTTTCCCATTTTTCTCTTAATTTCACCAGCATGTCTGTTTTGGTCTTCAGTGCGTTTTCTTCTGCAGTTGGATCTCCATTTGCAGCGCAAAATCCGATAGCCGTGGGAACATACACCATATCCACTGGTTTATATACGTCGAATATAAGGTAATTGGAGAGCATTATACTGAGCGGGTAGACAAAATACGCGACAATACATATAGCAATTATACTCGAACCTGTTGAACGGAGCATTGGAAATGCGCGCATAACTAATCCAAGCGGAAGAAGTATCGTTGGGATAACGTACGTTGCGAATTGAATCAGGTGCTGTTTTGATACTATCGCTACCATCACCATTCCTATTGCCTCAACCAGTACGGTGTGTGCATTACTAAGAAGTGACAAACCAACCAGTGGAGGAACAGAAATCGGTAACACTGCCAATAATGGATTGAACGTTCCGGCGGAAATGTAAATCGTTGAAAGGAATCCAATGAGCATTTCAAAGAGATAAAGGCTTACATAAATTGATTTTAATTCCTGAAATAATAATTCAAGAGATGCATACGCAATTCCAAGATGTGTTGGACTTAGGGATTTTGCCAGACTTGTCGCGCCACAGTCTGCTTGAAGATCATCAATCATCACCAGCCTACAGGCGCCCTGCCATAATATCCCCTGAAAGAAAAACCACGCACCAACAATTATAAGGCTCATTATAAGTGCTGCGAGTTCTTCTTTTGCAGCAGCATTGAGGGGCGGGTGTTGCAGGAAATATGAAGCAAGATACATTCCCCCTGTTACAGCTACTCCGACTAGAATGGCAATTCCAATATATTGGATGGGGAACGTGGCGGAAGTTAAAGTAAAAAGTAACGGAAGCAACGCAGTTATTCCCATGGATAAATCTGCGGACCCAGTTCTTTTAAATGTATCCTCTGTAATATTTGTGATGAATCCAATGTCAAGTTCCGGCTCATTCAAAAGCGGTTTTATCTTTTCTATAGATTCGTTCGTTGCGTTTTCACTTTCACTAGTGGCAATCTATTCTATGCTTTTCTTCTCCAGCATTCCGTCTGCTTATTATTCCTCTCTTATGCAGGCGCATTATCTTGCAAAGGACGTGCTTACATCTCTCTCGCTTTCAAATTCTTCGGAAGATGGAATAAGTGAATTGGGCTATCTTTTATTTGTCGTTTCAAAACCAGCACAATCTGCGGTTATAGAGGAAAGAATAGGCTCGCTTATCCCAAACCAGTTCGGTTATCTGGTTGAGACGAGTGAAGATGGCGAAGAGTGGAATATAGTATATGATACAAAGGACAATCCATCCGACCCACACAACAAGGCATATAACAAGCTGAGGGCATCTGCCGGAACGCTTATTTTCGGTTACGCATCCTCTCCAAAGACTCCGCAAAGTCCATACAAATATATCACATGCAATGGACCATATCCTCAATGCGGCCCGGCATCAAGTCCGTATCCACGTGCAACTGGCAGCATGAAGCTCGTGCGTTTGGTGGTGTACGTATGAGAAAAGGCTTTTTCTTTGTGCTAGTGTCATTTTTCATACTCGGGTATATTCTTACTTCGTTGACTCTGTGGACAAAATCCATAGATGTTGCTGAGAAAAAATTCGCTGAAAAATTCAAATTTTCCAATGTTGAGCTTGCTGTTTCGCAACTTACTGAAGAAAAAGTTTCTGATTTCGCGGAGATGAGCGCGTATTACGCACTTTACAAGCTAAATGAGCACAGCATAAATTATCCCGTTGTTCCGGCAGATGGCGGGAGTGGTTCAGGAAACGAAGCGGAATTCAAAAATGCAAAAGACGTGGTCTGGTTTCTGATACAAAACGGAAGTGCATCTGGAAATTATTTTGAAGAGAGTGCGCCTCTTGTTTATGATACATCTGAACAGTCAGACCTTACGTTTGCCGGGTGGTTCGGTTCGATTAACAAAAGCCTTTCATACATAGGTGCGCAGGTGGATTCATTCGGGGTTTCCAGTTTCACAATGAATCAGACAGATCCTTCTCATCTTAACTATTCGTTCAAAGTTGATTTTTCCGCATCTGACAAAAGCAGCATCATGTTCATCACGCGTTCGTTTGTTGTCAATGGAACTCTTGAATTGCAGGGACTTGATGACCCGGCCGTAGCAAGAGAAACAAAAGAAATATTAAATGGAAGCGAGGTACGAAAACAGTTCTTTTTCCATGAGACCTATCCTTCGCCAGCTTCAACCAATCCAGCGCAGATAAGTTCCGGCTCTGCAGGTCAGGGATGGTTTTATGGCCGCATAGTTGCAGCGTCAGATGCGCCTTCCATATCCCCGTTCATGCGCAATGTTACAATCCTGATCGGAACTTATGAGGAAATCAGTTCCCAAGTCGGGATAAACTATAATTATGATGATTTCGGCGCCTTTGTTCTCACGAGCGATCCGATCACTTCAGATTCAGGCTGCGGCGGTTCAAAGAAAAATGAAATCGGCACGTTTAATGCAATAGAATATGATTCAACCTCATGTGCGGCAAAAATAAAAGGCGGGTTCAAAACAGAAAAGCCATTCATAGTTGCGAGCGGGTTCTTGCTTTCCGATGTGGTCCCGCACCCTGAAATCGGAGGCCAATGTNNGCCAATTCGTCCTGTTCGTGAATTCCGCAGATCAGTCCGAAGTTTCCTCAAATCCGGAAAAGAAACTCGGTTCTCCAAAAATTTACGATATTGAATTACTCCGCGATTACGTAATCTGCAGTTATTATACTGTAAATCCAAAAGCCCCATCCTATCTCCAGCGTCTGTTCAAGAACTCATATGAGATGGAAGGCGGAAAGTTAGGAATCGAATCATTTGTATTTGGAAAATGGCTTGGCGGAAGCGATTATCCTGCTGCCGATATTTATAGCAGACTGGACCGGGAAATGTTCAAGGAGATCACAGGAATAAACGTACGTGGAATGCCCGGATGCAAGAACAAAGAAATGTGCGGAAGCGATTCCCAGGTCGGGCATTTCAAACTCACAGACCAAAGCGCGAAAAATTACATCGGACCTGATGCAACCGATTCAACAAATGGTTTGTTTTGTAGTAAAGGTGCATCATGCGGAAACTGATACTTATGGTGAATAACAACCTCAAAACTCTAAACTCAAAACGCGAAACGCTAAACTCTAAACTCAAAACGCGATACGCGATACGCGAAACACCCATGCGTGGTCAAGCATCTACCGAAATGCTTGTCACAGTGTCAACAATTTTGATATTCACGATTCCGATAATTCTTCTCCTTTTCGCGCTTTCCCAATATGGCCAGGAATATACTGCAATCACGCAGGCACATGCAACGGTTCGCATAATCGCTGATTCAATCAACACAGTCTACATTCAGGGCCCGGGTGCAGAGAAAAGCCTTTTAGTTGGCATACCTGGAAATGCAGAACTTCTCAAAGTGGAAAATGGAGAGGTTTCAATGATACTCAGAACTTCCGGAGGAACTTATGAAGCAAGTAATCCTCTGCTTACAAATGCATCTGCTGGCTCGGACTTTTCCAACAAATCTGGATTATTACCGGTGAAAATAAAAAACGAAAACGGAGTGGTAGTTGTATATGGGTAATCAGTTAGTTTCGCGTTCCGAGTTCCCGATTGAACGACGCTTCGTTCAATGGGCGCATTGTTGCTTGTTGCAACAATTGCGTCGCGTTCCGCGATTGTTACTGCGTGGTCAGGTTGCAACCGAGCTTATGCTTTACTCAGGGGTGTTCCTGATAATTGTAATATCCGTCGCATCTGTCCTTTATCTTTTGCAGGGCAGCGACATCAACTCACTTGAATATTCCATTGTCAAAGAAACCGCAGAATCATTCTCAGACTCAATCAATCTCGCGGTGCGGGGCGGAAATACATTTTCGTATTATTATAATTTTCCGCGCACTGTGCTCGGAGGTGGTTATTCCATAATATTTACCAAATCATCTGCAATAGTGCATTGGGAAGGTTCTAAGGGAAATTTGAGTTATTCCTATCCGGTTGCTCCGGCTAACTTTACGTTTAGCGGTTGTATCACTTCACTTCAAAGTGGTTCTGCCGGACAGCTCGATAGCAAAAAAGGGCAGAATCTGCTGATAATCACAAATAATGGAAATGAAATAAAGCTTATGCAACCGGGGTGTAATGAATGAGTTTCCAGTTTCCAATTACCAGAAGCCAGCAGTCAGCAGCCAGCAACCAGCACCCAGCAACCCGCAGCCAGCAACCCGCACCCGGCAGTCAGCAGCCAGCAACCCGCAGCCAGAAGCTAAAAGCTAAAGGTAGGGGGACCTCCAAAGGTCAATATTTCAGCTTTGATGCAATTATCGCTTCGGTTGTTTTCGTGCTCACAGTGCTTGCACTAATGTCTTACTGGAACAGCGTCAAGGCAGGTATGGAAACCTACTCAGATGAAACAACAAAAGAGGCAATTCGCATTTCCGATCTTTTGCTTTCTCCTCCAGAACCGCTTGAAATTAAAGATTGCAGTGGAACTGCTGATAAAGAAGTCAAGAGGCTTGGTTTTGCAGTTTCATGGGAAAATCGTCAATTATCCAAACAGCTTCTTAAGAGCTGTCAATCTATAACTCAAGAGAATCTGCGTTCTTTGCTTGGAACTCCTTACAATGTTTCTGTTTTCATAAATTCATCAAGCGGGTTGTTTGATGCAATTCAGATAGGAAACTCATTTGAGGATACTTCTCAGTCAAAGAATGTTGCAAAAGTAAGGCGCATTGTTGCTGTGCGCGATGATAAGGGTGAGGCAAACCCCGCAACAATGGACATTTTCGTATACCAATGATTCTGCCGGTTTGCTCAATAGGGTGATGGTGCTTATATGTATTCTGAAAAACTATCTAAAATCCTGAAATCCAAAAAAATTGAAATCGGAGACAGCGTGCTTGTCAAAAAAACCGGCAGTGAATACACGGGTATTCTTATGCCACGGGCAACAGAAAGCAATATTCTTGTCATTAAACTTGAAAACGGATATAATGTTGGTATTGATTCGTCCGGTGCCGAGATTTCGCTGGTCCAAAAAGGGGAGAATTTATTTTCAGGTGGTGCGGAACACAAAACTCAAAGTTCTAAACACGAAACGCGAGACCCGAAACGCGAGACCCCGCATCATCGCGGTGAGGTTGCTATTCTTGGCTGTGGCGGAACAATTTCTTCAAAGGTCGAGTACAAAACAGGCGCAGTTTATCCGGTAACTACTCCAGAAGAGCTTGTTGCAATGTTCCCGCAACTGTCAGATATCTCATCATTTCATGTCCGCAAATTATTTTCTATTTTTTCCGAAGATATGTCACATGAGCACTGGAAAATGATCGCAAAAGAAGTCGCAAGCGAAATAAATGCAGGTGCACAGGGGGTTGTTCTAATGCATGGGACGGATACCTTGCACTATACCTCCGCCGTGCTTTCATTTATGCTTCAGAATCTTCCAGTGCCGGTTATTCTGGTTGGTGCTCAAAGAAGCAGTGACAGGCCGAGCAGTGACAATGAGCTTAATCTTCTGAATTCGATTTATGTGGCACGACACAGCGATATTTCCGAGGTTGCGGTTTGCATGCATTCCAGCATGGATGATAATGTTTGCCATGTCCATAAAGGAACACGCGTACGAAAAATGCACACTTCGCGCCGTGATGCCTTCAAATCCATAAATTCAGTTCCTCTTGCTGCAGTTGATTATCGCAAGAAGCTGTTTGAAAAGTTTTCAGAATATAAAAAACGAGATCCAGACAGAAAGCTGGTCCTTGATACAAAACTGAATGATAATGTTGCAATGGTTTATGTCCATCCAGGGATAAAGTCAAAATTCATAGATTCCCTTTCATCCTACGATGGCGTAGTCCTGCTCGCAACTGGTCTTGGTCATGTTCCTACAAATCCATTCAATGACAAGCACGCGCATTCAATATTCAAAAATTTACAGGAACTTATAGAATCTGGGGTGTCTGTGGTTGCTGCACCAGAGACCATCTACGGAAGACTCGATCTGAATGTTTACTCAACCGGAAGAATGCTGGATGAGATTGGTGTAATCGGAAACGGGGCGGATTGGACTCCGGAATGCGCATATACCAAGCTTTGTTGGGTGCTTGGGCATGAAAAGAAACCAGTAAAAGTAAAAGAATTGATGATGAAAAACATCTGCGGGGAAATTTCGTTGCGTTCTCCGCTAGTGTAATTTGCTGAGGTGTTCTGAATGCAATGTGAAAGTTGTGGAATGCCCATGGGCAAGCCTGAGGATTTTGGAGGAAGGAATATGGAGAATAAATACTGCCTTCACTGCACAGACCGTGATGGAAATCTCAAATCTTATGACGAAGTCGTGGAAGGCATGGCGGCATTTTTTTCAAAGATAAATCGCGTTCCTACGGATGTTGCAAAGAAACGGGCAATTGAGCACATGTCTGGTTTTCCGGCGTGGAGAGATAAAAAGTAGAGCTGGCGGTTAGCAATGGGTTGTGAGCAACGAGTAACGGATATTAAGCTCATGGTGCAAGGCCCACAGCTCAAGGCAATGAGGAAGATACTGTGAAGATTGGCATAGAAATCAGATTGAACGTCGAAACGTTCAAATCTCTCAATGCCGAGAAAAGGTGAAACATTTGAAAATCGGCATAGAAATCAGTTTGAACGACACATCGTTCTTGTCTCTCAATTCCTCCAGGTGAATATACATGAAGATCGGAATCGAGATCCATCAACGTCTTGCATCACACAAGCTTTTCTGCGAATGCACTAGTGATATTAGTGACGGCGAACAGCCTTCGCTTATTGTAATGCGCCAGCTTAGGCCGGTTATGAGCGAGCTCAAGGAGATTGATGCAGCATCACGTGCTGAATTCGCAAAAAGAAAAATTCACGAGTATCAGGTTTTTGACAGAAACAATTGCCTTGTTGAGATTGATGAGGAGCCGCCCCATCCTCTTAATCAGGATGCACTTGAAATTGCACTTAAAATTGCAATGCATCTGCATGCAAAGCCTGTTGATGAAGTTCATTTCATGCGCAAGATAATAATAGATGGGAGTGCGGTTTCTGGTTTCCAAAGAACAGCTGTAATCGCTATGGATGGTTTTGTAGAAACCTCCCGCGGAAAAATTACAATTCAACAACTTTCCCTTGAAGAAGAAAGCTCTGGCATTGTTGCAGACACGAGCGGATTTGGAAAATCCATCTTCCGTCTCGATAGACTGGGTATTCCGCTTGTTGAAATTACGACATCTGCTGACATAATTGACGGACCTCATTTGCTGGAAGTTGCCGAAAAGCTCGGAACAATAATGCGCGCAACAGGTAAAGTTGCCAGAGGACTTGGAACAATTCGCCAGGATGTCAATGTTTCTACAGAAGGTGGGGCGCGGGTGGAAATAAAAGGAGCCCAGGATCTGAAGATGCTTTCCGTGCTTGTTGAGCAGGAAGTTTTAAGGCAGAAAAATCTTCTCACCATTCTTGACACTCTTAACAAGCGTTATCTTTCTGCAAACTTCACGCCGTCTTCAATGCGCATTTTTGCCACGTTAACAGGAATATTCAACAACACGGCTTCAAAACTGATAAAATCAGGTATTTCTTCTGGCCAGCAGGTGGTTGCAATCAAGCTTCCTCATAATGCGGGCTTGCTTGGAACCGAAATCCAATCCGGGAGACGGTGTGGAACAGAACTAAGCGATTACGCGAAAACTGCCGGAGTCAAAGGAATAATCCATAGCGATGAGGATATGAACAAATACACTATTTCCGAATCAGAGGTTGCGGAAATAAAGAAAGCTCTTGGAATAGGGCAAGGCAAGCAGGACAACAACGACGCGTTTGTTCTTGTAGTAGCAGAGCACAAAACCGCGGAAAAGGCGCTTGAAAAAGTCTGCGAGCGGGCAGAGATGCTTTTCATTCCAAAGGAAACCCGTAGGGCAAACCCAGATGGTTCAACCTCTTATATGCGTCCTCTACCCGGAAGGGCAAGAATGTATCCTGAAACAGATATTCCTCCAGTTCAGATTACAAAAGATATGATTGCCGAACTTCAAAAAACAAAAGGAGAGTCTCTTGAGGGAAAGAAAGCCCGGCTCCTGAAAATTTTGAATCCAGAAATGGCTGAACGAATGATTAAATCCAAGAATCTAGGCTTGTTTGAACAAATTGTTGGCGACCTTGGAATCGAGCCAATGCTTGTTGCAAACACATTGGAAAACACACTCGTATCCTTGAGAAGGGAAGGAGCAGAGATACGAACTCCCGAAGTAGTTTTGCCGGAATTATTCGGATTGTATAAGAAAGACCGATTCGTGAAAGCGGCTATTCCGGAAATTCTCAAACTGGTTGCAGGGAAAGGAGAACCCGGAACTGGGAAACCAGAGCCAAGGATTGATATAGAATCCGCAATCAGGATTGGAAAACTCGAAAAAATATCCGGAAACGCTCTTGAGAAAATCGCGAAAGAGAATAATTACGAAATCGGAAAAATCATGCAGAAATACAGGCTTAATGTTGAGGCGGGGGAATTGGGAAAGTTGAGGAAGAAATAACTCTTAGAAGAACTCGTGCAGCTTCGTATCTCCCGTCAGTTTCGTGTTTTGAACCTTGGGTTTCGCGTGTTTAGTTTCGTCTTCCTTTTTTTCTTCTGTTTTTGCCTCTTTATTATCTGTTTTCAATTCTTCTTTCGCATCTTCTTTCTTTACCGCTTCCTTTTCCCCTTCTTTTCCGGATTTCCCAGTATTTTTCTTTTTTATTTTTTCCGTTTCCACCCCATTTATGAAAGCAATTTCCTCTTCGCTTAATTTATATTGCAGCATCACTCCTTCCACGCCGTTTTCCATTTCGCAAAATCCTCTTATCAACGGAAGATATTCCAGTGCATCCTTGCGGTTTGCATGTACAATTGAGCCTATTTTCTTTCCAATCTCCTTTCTCATGGCTCTTCGTGCAACGGTTGCTCCCATTTCACGAAGATACGAGGGGAACTGATATCTGGTAAATTTGCGGTAAACCTCTTTTTTTGAAAGCGAAACGCCTGCGGTTACGAAATCTATTGAATATTTGAAATAGCCCCAATGGCTTCTTTTTATTCTTCCGTCAAAGATATCCGCCTGAGAAAGCGCAAGATAAGCATTTGCCATATCAACAGTATCTTCATATTCCAGTGGAATGTTCTCGTCTATCCACAGCTTTACAATATCATAATCAAAATTCCCGTACGAAACTTTTTTCGCATCCGCGTATGTCATTGCCTTGAACACTGAGCGGACTTTGTTGAAAATATCCACTTCCCTGTCTCGTGTTCCCATTGAACGTGCCTGAAGGTCGTTTATTGCCGCGCGTACGTCACCACTTGCATTTTCTGAAATGGATATTATTACTTCATCCGCAATGTTTAGCTTTTCTGCTTCAGAAATGCGTCTGAGTATTTTGGAAATCGAGGGCTTGCTTACTCTTCTTAATTGCACAAGCTCGCATTCTGCCCTCACCCCTGAAAGTTTTTTATCCCATGGATTCGTGGCAGTGAGAATAACCGGGCAGTTTCCTTCTTTCAGGATTCTGGTTATTGCGCTTCCTCCTCCAGTGTCCGCAGATTGAAGCGCATCAACGTCATCAATAAGTATAATTCTCTTTTTTCCGGATAATGTTCCAAACAATCCTGACTGCGCAGCCCCGCCAAGCACGCGTTCCACATGTTCCCTGTTTCTTAGATCGCTCGAACCCATTTCTATAAGTTCAAGTTCATATTCCCTTTTCAGGGCATATGCAAACGAAGTCTTGCCCGTTCCGGTTGGCCCGTGCACAAGGATTGGTTTTGGTCTTTTTCCTTTGCTTGCGTCCCATCCAAGCAGCCACTGTCTTATGCGTGTTCTTGCCTCCTCATTCCCGATGATTTCATCAATCCGTTGAGGAGAATATTTTATGAAAAAAAGCATGAGATGGTATTATCACGTGGGGATTATAATTTTGTCGCTTGGCAGTCCGTTTCTCATATCTATTATCTAGACCCAGACCAAAAGAACTTCACATACCTCTCTGGTTCATCCGTAACCACAAACCTATTTCCATCTTCAAATGCCCCCGCATATTTCTTCCATCCAAATCTTTCATCCATGAATACTATTGCTGCACGGTCGGTTTCCTTTCTTATTGCTCTTCCCCCGGCCTGCATTGCTTTTATAACTGCGGGATAAATATATCCATATTCCCATCCTTTTGCAAATTTCTGCTGATAATAATCTATGAGCGAGCGAGTTTCTATGCTTGGCTCTTCAAGCGCAATGCCGATTATAACTGCAGTTTTAATCTCCTCATTGCAGTAATCTATACCCTCAGAAAGAGAACCGCCCTGAACTGCGCACAATACTCCCTCCTTTCTAAACCTTGCAAGCAATTCTGAAACATCCTGCGGACCCATTTTTTCCTCCTGGATGATCAGCGGACCGCTTTTGATAAGCGGAACAACTGCGTTCAAAACAGCGTATGAAGGAAAGAATAATGCAACCCCACGCGGAGTGGAGCGTATTATCCTGTCAATCTTTCCTGCCATTTCCGCGTAATTTTCCGGATTTCTTTCCGTATATCGCGTCGTCACTCCTTTCACAATCACCTGCATTTTGTTATTCTGGTCAAACGGGGATTTGTATTTTTTCATCAGAGTCCTGTTCGTGTCCAGTCCGAGCACATCCCGGTGCATTTCCATTGGAAGCATGGTCCCGCTCATTAGAATAGACGCGTACGAATTGTTCAATGCTGAAGTAACTACAGACGGGTCCATGAATTTTTTCGTAAGAGAAAAATACGCCCCGCCTTTAATTCCACCGTACCCTTCTTTTTTTCTGAGAATCCGCACGGTCCCTTTTTCTTCGGCAAACCAGTTGCGGAGAAATGCCGCGAATCTCAGGCATGCACTTTTCCTTCCAGTGCGATCTACTATTTCAGCACCTATTATCTCAAGATTCTCTGTCAAAGCGCCAGCATCGTATTTCCTATCTGCCAAAAATCTGTCAAAATCTGCCTTTCCAATTGCAAGCTCCGTTGTTCCTCTATTATTGGCATTGTCTAATCCCCCAAGAACTTTTTCAGCCCATTCCTCAAACTGTTCAGCAAGTCCGAGATGTTCTATCCCCATAGCAGCCATTTCCTGTTCTGCCTTTCCCAAAATAAATGAGTTCAATGTGCTTGAAAGGTGGTCCCGGACACGCGCGGAAAGATTATGTGCCTCATCCACTATTATTATACTATTCTCCATTTTTTTCTTTATCTTTGCCAGAAAAGCATCTCTGATTTTTGGAATTAAGAGATGGTAGTAATCAGCAACAACTAGCGAGGACTCTGATGCAATCTTCATCATCCATTCATATGGGCATGCGAGATGGGTTTCACCAAGTTCAACAACTTCCGAATGGAATCTTGTGAAGTTTTCAATACTCATCCGTCCGTCGTCTTCTCCACCTCCATGAAAAACTTTTTTGAATAGTAAATTCGCCCGTGCTTCATCTAGTTTGGAATACCCGACCGCCTTTCCATAAAATTCACAGGTTTTTTTTCCGCGTTTTTTTTCACACGTCTGGTAAAATCCTTCATGGTCCAGTTCTGAAATCGTTTCATCAATACACGAGTATCTTCTTCCGATAATATCTATTGCCCGAAATCCAAGTTTGTATTTTTCAGAAATCCCGCGGGCAACCTCTATTGCTATCCTGTGCTGGGAAATCTTCGGGGTAAGAAAAAACACAGAAAGATTGTTGGTCAGTGCGTATGTGAGCGCAGCAGAAATAGCGGAATCTGTCTTGCCTGTTCCTGTTGGCGCATGCACCACAATGTTTTGTCTTTTACCTATCGCATCGTAAATATCGTGGGTAAGCTCGCGCTGATAATTGCGCATATGCGAATGGCGAAAGTAAATTCCATCGATCGTTCCATTTGAGCTTTCAATTTCTGCTTTTTCCACAACAGGATTTGCATGACAAAAATTATTAAGTAAGCCGCAGTAACTATTCCATGCGTTTTCTCTACAATGTGCCAGCCATACTTCACAAGGGCGCACTTATTGTCGGAGATTTGCATTTTGGCATCGAAGAACGCATGCACGAAAAAAGAGTCTTTGCTTCCAACATAAGTGAATCACTCGCAAACAAACTTCTATCCATTGTAAAAAAGACAAAAGCAAAAAGACTATTTATCCTCGGGGATGTAAAAGACAACGTAACCTGTGTTGACGACTACACACTGCGTGCTTTTGAAATTCTTGCATCAGCGGGAATACCCATTTCTGTAGTGCGTGGAAACCATGACGGAGGAATCGAGCGGCTGGAATTTCTCGGAATCGGTATTCTTTCAAGCAAGGGAATAGTTTACGAAGGTCTCGGCCTTGCTCACGGTCATTCATGGCCAGGTGAAGAATGCATGCAGGAGGAGTATCTAATCTCAGCGCATCAGCATCCGCAGATAGAATTTGTTGATAAATCCGGCAAGCGTCATACCGAACCTGCATGGTTTGTAGCTGGTGCAAATTTCCATACAATGAAAAAACATTATAAATCCCCAAACAAAAATTTGAAAATTATTTTGATGCCCGCATTCAATCCTTTGGTTGGCAGTAACGCGTATATGTTAAAATCCGGTCCAAACCCCGTAAATTCACGCGTATCAATTCATCTCGGGCCACTTTTAAGGAATAAGATATTTAAATGGGAAGATGCAATAATATATCGTTTAACCGGAGAGGCGACCGGAAAGATAAAATGGAATAACATAAAATAAACAGGAAATAAATCCTGAAAACGTTTTTGATAAGCATTTGTAGTCTAAAGCGTTTGTAGTTTATACGGGGTGGCATGATGGGAAGTCAAAGAAGAGGCCGGGACAAACTTGTGAACTGTGAATCATGTGGAAGAAGTGTACCGCGAAACAAAGCAGTTGATTTTGAAAAAAGAAATTTTTTCAGTACTGATTTGCGCGGACAGGAAAATGTAACTGCCATGTCAACAAGGCTTACATATTATTGTATAAGCTGCGGAAAGCACAGAAAGATTTTTGAAAAGAAGAAAAAACTTGCTCAAAGACAATCTGGAAGAAATTCTGGGGTGTTTTAATGGCCGAGAACGCAGGAGACACGTTCGAATGCGAAGGGCGTAAGTATGTTGCACTGAAACAGGAAATAGGAAACCTCCCCCTGATAGTTGTACGGGCAAAAAATGGTTATGTTGCCTGCAGCTATATTGATAAGGAAACCGCAGAGAAAGTCGGCGACATAGCCGCATTCGTGTCAGGGGTAAAAACAATTGACGATTTTATGAGGGCTAAAATCCGCCATACGACCTCCTGGGCAGAGGATTTGGGCATCCGCGAAGGCATGAGTGTTAAAAAAGCACTTGAACTTATGGATGGTACCCAGGGTTGAAGTTTTCCAAGTTTATTCTTTTTTATTCTTTCTTCTTTCCGTTAGAAGTACGGCTGCAACAAAAAGAATTGGGATTACGAAAACAACTGTGCATATTTTCTGTTTGTTGTTTAACGCATTATCAATATGGTCAACCTGTATCTTGCATGCCTCGCGCGTAACTTTATTGCCTGAGAAAATTTTTCCAGTATTCTCTATCTTTTCGCAAATTGTACTATCAACAAGTATCTTTGCGATTTCCGTATAGCACATATTTGCCTTTAGTTTGTAATCCTTGTTACTCACAGCATTGTTATAGATCTCATCGCAAGTCTCTTTGGCGTTAACATCATGATTTTTCATTGCTTCTGAAATTGCCGCGATTCTCAGGCATTCCATTCGTTCGTCTTCAGTTCTCATTCTGTCCTTTCCGTCAATATCCTTGATTGGTTCATCACATGTGCTTTTTTCTATGAGGCCAAGGCTACCGTTTAGTAGAAATGAGCTTGTCAGCACTACCACTATGATCGTAATGAGAAAAAGAACCCGCGTGGAAGAGCTCATCGTTCCACCATTTTATTTGTGTTGAGTTTTATCCGCGTATTTTCTGAGCATGTTCTGCGCTTTTTGAAGGACGATCTTAATTTCTTTTTCTTTTTTTGCTCCGGCGCAAATTACCTTCCCATTCTTGAATAAAAGCAAAGATGCCTTCGGATCCTTGAATTTTAGTATTGCTCCAGGAAACTGCTCCGGTTCATATTCAACATCTCTTACCTTGTATGCAATCTTGTAAAGGTCTAGGCCCATATTGAGATTTGCAGATGCAACTATATTTGTAATGTCAATCTCAGGCTTCTTTTTAGTGATTATCTTGGTTGCATATGGTGTAAGCATTTTTATGGTTTTTTCCACTGTTTTTTCTATTATATCTCGTCTTTTGCATCCCACACATACTATCTTACCGTTTTTGAACAAAAGAAGTGTTGCCTTCGGCTCCTTGAATTTTAGTATTGCTCCAGGAAACTGCTCCGGCTCATACTCGACTTCTTTCATTTTCTGTGCAAGAGAATATAAGTCAAGTTCTAGTCCAAGGTTAGCAGAGGCTACCATATTTGTAATTACGAATTCGGGTTTTTTACCCAATGAATCACCGTTTTTATATGAAATGTAATCCTTTAAAAAGCCTAGGGTTTAAAAATACCCTACTGGCATTCCGACTTCTAGTCGTAAATATTCAGAATCAAATAGGTCGTATAGATTTGGGATTATAAGTTTTATCCCGTTGATTCTGAATAGATCGAGACGGATCTTCAAGTACGAAGTACTTGAACGAGCTAGTGAACGGATCTCCGTTCACTGGAAAAACTTTTCTGTCTCGGGATCTGCTACCTCACGTAGGTTAAAAATTATAATAAATAACAATTATATCTAACAAATAACTAAAAAAGGTGAAGTTATGGTACGTCGTTCAAAAGGTTTAATGTCAAAAAAGACTAAGAAGATAAAATCTGGTGGAAGATTCACGGTTTCATGCCTGACAAAATCATTTTCCATAGGAGACAAGGTTGGACTTGATACCCAGCCGTACTTTTCAGGCATGTCAAGCCTTAGATATAAAGGTGCAACTGGAAAAATTGTCTCCAAACGAGGATCGTGTTATGTGGTTGAAATAAAAGATGGGAATATGAAAAAGAATCTTGTGTTCCATCCAATACATTTAAAACAATTGTAGGAAGTATTTAGGTGAGGATTTATGACTGTGATTTCTTCAAAACCGGTTAGCATGGCGGAGGCGGCGGAACTTCTCACGGCGAGGGGTAAAGAGAGTGAGCTTGGTTACGAGCAGAAGGAAGCGCTTGCTCACGCAGAGCGGTTCTCAAAATCAAGCGCAAAAGAAGCCGTAGCACTGATCAAGGATCTTATGAAAAATAAGAAATTGACACCTGAATCTGCAATAAAACTTGTGGATATTCATCCCAAGAAACCTGATACCGTCAGGGCAATTATATTGCGCGAGAAAATCGACCTCAGCGACGATGAAATCGTGGAAGTTCTCAAATTACTAGATTAATGAAATCGTAAAATTCGCGGATAAACAAAAACGCGCGGGGTAAACAAAATGGAAGATTATGCGTACGTTATCGAATATATGCCGTCCGGACGTTCAGCGGACATGCGAAAGGAGCCAATAGTCCAGTTACTGGGCGCACAAGGTTTTACTCTTCTCGAAGCTAGTGTCAGATCAGATGCGAATATCGTGATCGGCCAGAAAATATTTGTTGGAAAAGGTGAGCGTTCCGAAATAGAGCGTATCCGCAAGCGGATAAACTATGAAGAGCTTTCAACCAGTGCAAAGGATGTTCTTCCGGTTATATTGAAAAAGATGATAGAGGAGCGTTCAGTGGACTTTATTGCTTTCATCAATCGCGCAAGACCCATTTCAATGCGTGTTCATACCCTTGATCTTCTCCCAGGTCTTGGGAAAAAGAGCATGGAGACTCTGCTTGCTGAAAGGGAGAAGAAGCCATTCGAGAGTTTCGAAGATGTCAAGGCACGCGTTCCAACTATCGTGGATCCGTCAGGCATTTTCGCACATAGAATACTAAGCGAGATTGAAGGTTTGGAGAAACACTACTTATTCGTAAGGCCACCTGCCGGATTGCAGGACATTGGAAGACGATAATTATATCTTTGTCTTGCCAAAACCAACCTTTTTATTTTCTTGGTGACTTTGTTTTATCTATTTCAGGGCCCGTAGTCGATTCCATTGCATAGTTTTCTGTGCGGGTGGCGACAGCGGTTAAGACGTCGCTCTTACACAGCGAAGACGCGCGGTTCGATTCCGCGCGGGCCCATTCCAATATCCCTTTCTTTTTCTAAAAGAAAGGTCTGGGGGNNCCCCAAAGAAAACAATTTGAATCGTATTATTTATGTATTAGTTGCCTTATTTTCGTGTTTTGAGTTTTGTGATATACCTTTAAAAAACCTAAAACTAACAATATTGTCATATGCCCAAGTCTAAAAACGTATATTCCGAGCTTGCCATGTACTCAGAGAAGATTACGAAAGAGGACTACAAACGCTTATTTGACACAATCATAAAGAAAAATATTCCACTTTTCGAATTCATAGATTTATCGAAAATCTTCTCTTTTAGTGGATTCCAGATAGTGGTAAAGCGTTTCAACAACACTATAAAAATGTATTTTGGTGGCAGGTCTATAGACGCGCACCAGCAGGCAGCTTTGTTCTTTCCGTTTAAAATCGATGCGCCAAAGGAACTGGATTTGAACCCGAGTCATTTTTCACTCAAGACCAAGTTCGTGAGCCACATTAACATGTTCGACTTTTTGATAAAAGAGGACGTTGCAGAAATCCGTGTAAAAATCATGAAACTATTCGGGAAATATTATGGGTTCGGGAACTTTATAACCCAGGAAGGCGATCGCGGCATCCTTTATCTTTCAAACCCAACAACGTTTTTTGAAATTGACCTCGAGAAAAATCCGCAATTTTATATAGAGCTTCTGGATCCGATACCAAAGGCGGTTTACCTTAAATCTGATGATCCAATCTTCGAACAGGATGGAATAACCATCGGAACGGACAACTTCAGCGCAATGCAGCACAGCCTTATTGTTGGTTCTTCGGGAACAGGAAAGAGCAAATTCATTGAAATATTAATTCGTGCGATGAAAAAGCGTCACGGTCACAATCTGCGAGTTCTTGTGATAGATCCGCACGGTGAATTTTCCAAAACATTTGAAGGGGAGAAGGTAGTGGACTTCGTGGAAAACTATATCGAGCCATTTGATATCGGAAAAGAAAAGAGTCCGCTTATTACCCAGCTTGTTGCCCAGTTAATAACCTCCACAATCAGCCAGGAGAACAAGTACGCAGAGCGTGTTGTTTTCTATGCAGTGCATATGCTTGCAGAGACCGATCAGCTTACACTTCAGAATATTAATTTACTACTCACAGACTCAGCAAAAAGAATGGAGTTTAGTTCCGCATGCCACAACGACGAAGTCCGCAGGTTCTTTGACGAGGAGTTCCAGAACATTTATCTTCATCACTTTAATGATGCAATCCTGCCAGTCATTAATTTCATAGGAGAATATCAGCTTTATCTTGGAAAGGCAAAGAAGCTCGAAACACTTGAAGAACTGCTGAAAAACAACGTGGTTACAGTGGTTTCATTCAACCCGCACTTTTTCGGAAGAAAAATAATCCGCTTCTTTGCTGGTGCAATAATAAACCAGATATATATGATGGCCATAAGTGAGAAACTTACAATGCCAACAGTGCTTATGGTGGATGAATTCCCAACTGTAGAAAGCAGAGTTACAAAAGATATNNCATGTTTCAGCGCAGTATCTTGGCCAGCTTTCAAAGCCTGTGCTAGATGCAATAGTCAGCAATGTGCGAAACATAATTTCGTTCAAATGCACCCGTGATGATGCGCACTTCCTGGTATCTATGATGGAAATCAAGGTAGAAGAGTTCTTCAAGAAAAAAACCAGTCCAAGTGAGCTTGAGGAATCAAAGAAAGAAATGTTCCTTAAACTTCATCCAAGGGAATGTATTGTCCGTCTTTTTGATGGAGCAAAATATATTCTTCCAATGAAGGTAAAGACTGTTGATTTAGATATATGGAGAAATATGAAATCTTCCAATCAGCGTTCATCACAATCCCCGCCCCAATATCCGCCTCCATCTGTTTCTTCGCCTTCTTCTACATCCTCTTCTTCGCCTGCTCCTAGAAGTTACGTTCCACCTATAGAAACTGAACAGAAAAAGGAACCGCTGCAGGAAAAAGAAGAACCGGGGGAACAGGAATACAAAAAATACATGGAAGAAAAAGAACGGGAAAACGAACTGGAGAAAGAACCTTCAAGCCAGTCTTCCGACGAATTCGTGTTTGAGAAACCGGCCGAAAAACCCGTCGAGAAACCAGCAGAAAAAGCAGCCGAAAGAACCACCGGGAAATCCGCGGTTAAGCAAAAGGAAAAGGGAGAGAAAGGAAAGAAATCCGCGAAAGAGAAAACACAGGAAGAAGAACCGGAAGAAAAGACGACCTCTAATCCATTTAGAAACAGGGAGATATAAGCGCGGGACGATGTTATGGAAGCCCCTCCCGAGATAGAAAAGGCATTCCAAACCACATTCAAACTTATTTTCGGGGAGTGCAACCTAAAGCTGGACGATCTTGCAGACTACTTATATCGCTGGCATTATCCGGTTATCAAAAGAAAATCCGCAGTATCTGGAAAGGACGTGTTGGTTTCATCCGACTTTTATCGCGAGGATGCCAAATTCATATCTAATGAAGAAATAGATTTTGGAAAAAAATCCGAGCCGCTCGGAATAAACGAAGTGAAAGACCTGGATTCTATCATTGAGGCAATTCGGGAACGCGACCTTGTTTATTATTCAGGGAACAAGAATTTTGGGAACTCAAGCAATCTTTATGACGTTGATAATTGCACGGATGTTCACTACGCGTATAAGTCGCATAATGTCGCCTCGTCAAAATACGTTGCCTATTCCTCCTATGTTCGATATGGTAGCGAATACATCTTTGGTTCTGGCTGGTTTCTCAGGAGCAAATACCTCATCCGCGTTATCGGGGCGGACACACTTACGCGCGCATTTGAATCTTACGTATGCGGCACTGGTTCTGACACGTTCTTTTGCTACAACTGCTTTGGTTCGAGCCATCTGATGTTTTCGTTTAACCAGCGCTCAAAAAGATACTGTATCGGAAACATTGAACTCCAAAAGGACAAATATCTTGCACTTCGGGAAAAGCTCGTAACTGAAAGCAGGGAATACATTGAAAGGAACAAAACATTTTACTCTATTCTGGATATGCCTCAGATACCTCTGGCACTAAAAAAGAAGATGATGGAAAATGCGCCAAAGCCGGTGAAAAGAGAGGAAAACCTCAAGCCAATTGACGAGGCTTTTAGAGCCACGGCAAAGGTCATATTCGGAACTGGCCTCGGTTCGCTTGAAGAGAACAAGAAGTTCCTGACTGAAAGGATAACACTGGTAGAAGAGATTAAGACGGTTTTTGGTAACGACGCATGTTTCAGCCCGGTTTTCCTGTTCAAGGAAATTCCAAAAGCCCGCATGATAAACCGGGATGAGGAATCAGAGGCTTCAAAATTGCAGGTTGAAGTTTGCGATTCGGACAATTTGGAATCCGTAATAAGGAAAATTTCAGATATTGCGTTTTACAGGATAGATATGTCCGAAGGGAATATTACCAATGTCATCAAAAGCCCGCTTATATACCACGGCATAAATGCGTATTATGTTGGCGATTTGACGTTCGGAAAAAACTGCGCCTATTGCACATATGCCCTGAATGATGAGTATGTCTTCGGTTGCCACAGATGCATTCATTCAAAATTCTGCATACGCTGCGAAAATTCTGTTAATCTCACCGCANNAATGTTCTGCCATAATTCCGAGAACCTGGATAATTGTATGTTCTGCTTCAATACGAAAAGCAAGAGGTATGCGATTGCAAATGTAGAGGTAGGGCGCGAGAAATACATGCAAATAAGGGAAAAAGTGCTGGCTGAACTTGTCAGGCAGATAAAAAACATGCAAAGGATTAAGTGGAATATTTATAACGTAAATCAATCTAGGGAGTAAAGAAGTGAATACTGGGTCATACCATGGAACCATACGACAACATAAACAAGGCCTGGAAAAGCACATGCAAGGTTCTCTTCAAAGATGAAATCGGAGACCTGGAAGAATTTGACGATTGGCTATCTGCATATGCGCAGACGCCTCGTTTTGAAAAATCTGCGATTTCCGGCAACATTGTGGCTCTCGGAGTGAACTACTTTGCAAAAGATGCTAAATTCATTAGCCATGATGAAGTAGACTTTGCAAAAAAATTCGAGCCGCTCGGAATAAACGAAATAAAGGACATAGACTCCATCGTAAGTGCCCTCCGTGAACGCTTTTATTACACTGGGAATATGGTCCTTGGCACCTCAAGCCACGTGGAAGACAGCACAGACCTGATAAACAGCAGTTATATCCGCAAATCAAGCGTGATAACGGATTCAAGATACCTTTCCCACTGCCGTTATCTTGAGGGATGTGAATATTGTTTTGGCACCCTCGGGGCAATGACAAGCAAGTATGCCATAATGTGCACAGGCAGTGAGTTTTCCCGCTGTTTTGAGTGCCATTCAGCGCAAACCGTGTCCGACTCCTATTTCTGCGGCAGCATAAAGAATTGTGCTAATTGCATGTTCTGCTTTGGAACCCAGCAGCGTTCATACATGATAGGAAACCTTCAACTTTCCAAGGAAAAATATGCGAGGCTCAGGGACAAGCTGGTAGGGGAAATTGCACAAGAACTGAAGAAGAAAAAACGAATCTATTCGTTCTTTGATATCCTGCTGGAATGCAAGAAATATCCGCGTAAGGAGCTAAATATAAACGATGCCTCTCCAGAGGAGCCGTTCGACTATGCTCCAATTGAAAAAGCGTTTGCAACTACGACTTCTCTGCTGTTTGGAAAACCACTTTCAAAGATGGAAGATTTTTCCGCATTTCTGCAGCGTGATGTCCCGGAAAACGGGCGGTTCACATCTCCATTTAGCGGAAGAACAGTGTTGGTTGCGTCATACAGAACGCACATTTCTGACAAGTTTAAGCTTGATGGCAGACTGCTGACAGACTTGGAAGTGCGGGAGCTCGGCAATATTGGCACTGACAAAGATATAGAAAAAATGGATGCCCGTCTTGAGTCTGTGTGTGAAACCCTGAACTCCATCGCTTATGGCGATCTCAACAAGCAAGTTGGTAATAATAGCAACACTTTAGACGCAACGGTGGTCATAAACGCGCACGATTGTTGCCACGGAGCGGCATTTGTATTATGCAAAAAATGCGCGTATTGTTTCTGGCCGGCAAGCTGCGAAAATGTATTCGGCTCATTCACGGCATGGCACTCAAATTTTTGCATGAAATGTTTTAACTCCAAAAATCTCACCCGTTGCTTTGAAGTGGAGAGTTCAAACGACTGCTCGGACTTGTACTATTCACATAACTGTGAAAACGTGCATAATTCGATGTTTTGTTTCAATGTAAAGAACCTGCGCAATTCTATTGGCAACGCACAACTTGAACCAGAGGGATATAAATCCGTCAAATCAATGCTTATTTCTCAAGTGGCAGACGAACTGGAACGCAAAAAGAATTTGAAATGGAATATCTATAACATCGGGTGCAGGAAGGAATAAAACCCATATAAACCCTTCTTCCCTAATCTATTTTCATGCTTATTGGTTTAGTCGGAAAGCCATCGTCCGGCAAATCCACGTTCTTTCAGGCGATTACTTCGATACCCGTAGCCCGTGCGGATTATCCTTTTACTACTATTGAGCCGAACCGTGGTGTTGCATATGTGGAAATTGAATGCGTGGACAAGGATTTCGGGGTAAAATGCAATCCGCGCACCGGTTTCTGCGTAAATTCCCGCAGGTTTGCGCCTGTTGAAGTTCTCGACGTTGCTGGTTTGGTTCCTGGTGCGCACGAAGGCAAGGGACTTGGGAACAAATTCCTTGACGACCTAAGACAGGCAGATCTGCTGATACACATAGTTGATGCATCCGGCTCAACCAACGAAAACGGAGAAGGAGTTACACCTGGTTCGCATGACCCATGCAAAGATGTCCTGTTTCTTGAGGAAGAGCTTACGCACTGGCTAAAGGGGATTTTGGACAATAATTGGAACAAACTCGTGCGCGAGGGCGCGCTCAATAAGAAAAACGAGGACATCCTGCACAACCAGTTCACTGGTTTGGGAATAAAAATCGACGCAATCCGCAGGACGCTGAATGGGCTTAATCTTATGGACAAGAAGCTTTCGGAATGGACTGATGAAGACAAATTCTCATTTTCAAGGAAAATGCGGGAAATAGGAAAGCCAATAATAATCGCTGCGAACAAGTGTGACAAGTCAACAGCTGCTGAGAATGTTATACGGCTCAAGGAAAAGTTCCAGAGTTATCTCATTGTGCCATGCTCGGCAGAAGCGGAAATCGCGCTCAAGGAAGCAGANNTTTCCTTAAGTATATTGCAATATTCCCTGGCGGTGTGAACAAGTTAAGCGATTCAAAAGGCAACGTATTACCGGATGTTTTCCTTTTACCTCCAGGTTCGACTGCATTGGACTTCGCATTCACATTGCACACAGACATGGGCAGGGGATTCATAAAAGCTGTGAATGTAAAGACAAAACAACCTGTAGGGAAAGAGCATCCATTGCTGCACAGGGACGTGATTGAACTGTATTTTAAGAAACCTCAGGAATAAAGATAAAATGAGTAATGATAAGGGAAATAATGAGGGGGATGATAAGGGGAATAATGAGAGTGATGCGGCTATGCTGATTGTATTGAGTACTTGTCCTGATTTGAAAATCGCGAATGCTATAGCCACACAACTTGTTGAGAAGCATTTGGCAGCTTGCGTGAATATCCTCGCACTTGAAGATTCGGTTTATCGCTGGAAAGGAAAGATTGAGCATGCAAAGGAATTTTTACTGGTCATCAAAACCAGAAAGGAGAAGTACATTCTTCTGGAAATGGAAATAAAGCGCATGCATCCAGACGAAGTTCCAGAAATAGTTGCAATGAAGTCAGAGAAAGTAAGCAGGGAATATTTGGAATGGGTGCGAAGATGCTGTTTGGTTTAGTTCTGTTTTAAATTCCTTTCATTTTAATTATCCTCATGGAACGCATACTTATTTTATCCGGAAGCGAAAGCGACAAGGTGATTGTTGACAAAATAGTGGATGGTCTGAAGGAGTTCGGTGTTGAATGCCGGGCCGAAGTCGCATCTGCGCATAGGACTCCGGAAAAGCTTGAGAAGCTGATTGCAGGGAGCAGTGCCAGCGTATTTATTGCGGTCGCGGGATTGAGTGCAGCACTTCCGGGCGTGGTGGCGAGCAAGACCACGAAGCCGGTTATCGGAGTGCCGGTTAATGTAAAGCTTGATGGCCTTGATGCCCTATTGTCAATGATGCAAATGCCGCCTGGAGTTCCGGTTGCAACTGTTGGAGTGGACAATGCAAAAAATGCAGCGATTCTCGCGGTTCAGATTCTTGCGCTAAATGACAAGACACTGGATGCTAAACTTAAAGAAATGAGGGCGAAGTGGAAGAAATACTAAAGAAAAGAGGATTTCTATAATTTCTACTTTGATTGATTGGCTTGAGTTAGTATATAAGATGCGGTTTCTTCAAAATCCGGAATATATTTTATAAGTCCATGCAAATCAGTTTTCCAGTTTCTCTCTTTTTTCCTTAATTCTTCTTCGAATACATCAAGTACAAAGTTCTCTTTGTAATACTCGGTTTTTTTATTTATCAGTTCAATATCAAATTTAGCTCCTTTCCTTAGCAAAAATGCCAAATCATAAACATCCCTAGCTTTATTTCTGTTCATTATAGCACGTACTTTTTCTGCTAAAATTTCTCCGGCTGACATGATTGGAACAAAAAATGGTTTTATATCTTCATAGACTGGCACATGCTGTTTTATTTCCGGGTTTAATACAACGTCCTTTCTATCAGATATTTCAACATTCACTATAGATATACTTGCCTCATTGGTATATGCCGGGCCTTTAGCCTTTATTTTATAATTTTTCCCAGCAATGGATTTTACTTCCTTCAACTCCATTTCAATTGCCAACAATCCAAAAGTATCTTTAATTGATTCAAGTAATTTTTCCTCTTCAAATTCATTTGTTAATGTGAAATCCAGGTCTTCTGAGAAACGATCTAGTCCATAAAAAAAGAATAATGCTGTTCCACCTTTGAAAACCAATTCATTCGCGATATATGAATAAATTCCGAACAATGTAATTGTTTGCATATAATGCTGTTCTTGTTGGTGTATTTTTAATCCCAATTTTTTAGCTACCTCATATAATCTGTCTTTCTCAATCATTTTTATCCCTCATTATCTTTTTTAATCTTTTATACGCAGTCATTCCCATTTTTTTAGCGTATACGCTCAAAAGATCTTTATCAAGAGCGCCCAAAAGTTCCTTATCTATTGATTTGTATTTATATATCATATCCACAACTGCTTTTTCTTTCTTAGCAATTCTTATAACATATTTTCCATACACAACACTTTCAAATCCAAAAATTTTATCTTTTGGAATAGGAATAAACTCAATTCCCTCTATTTTTCTTCTAATTCTTTTTGGTACAACTACCTGTATGCTGTATGGAACTTGATTAATGATTTTATAGAAGTAAAGCGCACTATTAAAAGAAATATAACTATTTGACATAATATTGGACGCTATTGCGTAATAATCTTCTTCCAATGCATACAGCCCTTTTGCGATTCGTTTTAAAAGCCCTTTTTGAATCATTCGTTTTACGTATACTGGGGCGTACGTCCTTTTCAGGTTCGCAATTTTTGCAATATCATTTGCCGTGAAGATGGGGCTCCTGCTTTTCTCCAACAGTTGCCTGATTTTGTAAATATTCATAAACTAATTAGAATAAAAAGCCTTAAAAATGTTGTTTTTTGCCATTTAAATAACAATTTTGTTATTTACGGTACATTTTCTATCTACTAGAGATGAGGGCGAAGTGGAAGAAATAGTCGTTATAGAAAAGGTTTAAAACTGTATTATGCCTATCCTAATTATGCCAGTTCTAGTTCGTCAAGAAGTATTCGCTAATCCAGTTACTTTGCCAAAACCAAGCGAAGGATTCAAAAGGCGCACGATAGAGTTTCTCAGAGGGGCATTGACAATAACAAAAAAGAATGTAGAAGCAGGCCTGGATTCAAAGGTAGTTGGAATAATGACCACTACAGGGTGTCATCATAGATGTGCGCACTGCGGCGAGGCAAGCCCGCCTTATGAAAAAGGAAAGATAATAAGTCTAGATACTGTACGCGCAGCTGGGGAAAAACTAGGTTTTGAAAATGTTTGCCTTACCGGCGGCGAACCACTGGATCACCCAGACATAGTCCAAATACAGCTCCTTACAAAAGGAAATATATATGCTACGAATGGTTTTTCTCCGTTCGTACATCCGCGCGAAAAATGGGCGGCCATATTAAAAGAACTGGATTTCGGTAGCCATATCTCGTTTCATCTGTTTGACAGGTGGAACGGAATAAATGAAGGAAGGGACGCAGCCATAAAATATCTTTTGATTAATGGAAAGGACGTTGTCATGGCTTTTCTAACTACTCCTCAGAATGTCAAAGAGACGTTGATCGCTTGGTTGAAAACAATCTCACGGATTCTGGATGATGCAGAAATGCTCAGAACGCCGGCCACAGCTGTCGAATTAGGATATAGTTTGGCCAATTTGCCAATTGTAGGTTTTAGTCCTGTTTGTTCCCCTGTCTGGAAGACTGGAATGGCGAGTAAAGGATTTGAAGGCATCTGGTCAGAAAATGTTACTGTTTTGTCTCGTGCGGACGATAGTAGAGAAAGAGACCTAAAGGGTTTCTCTAATTCAAATGGCCAAGTTAATGGAATACTTCTTGAGCCATCTGGAGATTTGGGTTCGTGGTTCCTTTCATGCCCAAACTGGATGGAACATAAAAGAGCAAGGATCGGAAGCAGTATAACTGATAGCAAAGAAACAATAGCGAGTAGACTAACCGAAACCGTGCTACGCTTCTTTACTGAAAACCTTGATAGAAAAGAGGAAGACTGGAAAAGAGAGGTAGAACAACTAGTAGATAATACGGCTATGTGTATCGAGATACTTAGAAGGCAACTGCATACCTACAGTGACGCAGGTTTTACAGAAGCCCTAGCTGGGTTGAAGGAAAAACTTCAAAGTCTTGGGCTTAAAGAAGCAGATGTGCCAAATCTAAGCTCTGAACGAGTAGACTCCGTAGTACAGGCATTGAGAACCAGAATAACAAGTGAAATAAATACAGCAATAGGTCTCATCACAAAAGAATAATGCTTTATAATCGAATGTGCGAGTTTATTATATGGCAAAACCAACACAAATAGTCCCGTATCTCTCCCCGCTTCTTCGTAAACTTAAGCGTGGTCCTGCAGTAACTCTTCCAAAGGATGCGGGCATGATAATCGCTTATACCGGAATCGGAAAGGAATCCCGGATTATTGAGCTCGGAAGCGGTTCCGGCTTTCTCACAGTCCAGCTCGCGAATATAGTCAAGGAAGTTATATCCTACGAAAAGCGCAAGGAGTTTTTGGATATTGCCGAGGCAAATGTAAAGAAATGCGGATTTGAAAACGTAACGTTTAAGCACCGGGATGTATTGGAACCGAACGCGATTGATGAAAAGGACGGCTCTTTTGACCTTGTATTTTGCGATATCGCAGAAGCTGAAAAAATAGTTCCGCACGCACACGCTGCGCTTAAGCAGGGCGGATTCCTTGCAGCTCACTGCCTTCATGTTGAACAGGCAAAGGCACTTGTTCTTGAGGCACTGAAAACCTTTGGCGAGGCGAGCATGGTCGAGAGCATTGTCCGCGAATACGAAGTAAGGGATTTCGGGACGCGGCCAAAGCACATGGGAATAATGCACACCGCATACTTGGTTTTTGCGAGAAAGTAAAGGAGTGAAAAAAGATATGGTGCATGCCGCAGTAGCAAAAAAAGAAGAATTCGTTTTAGCTGCTCAGCGCTTCGTAGAGAATCGAGGGATAAAAACAAGAACAATGTTCCGCCATGCGAACCGGCCTCTCTACAGAAAATTGCTTCGGGATGGGTTGGTTGAACAGCTGGTTTTCGAATGCGAAAGACGAAATCTCGCAGGAATGAGCAGAAGAGAAATTATCAGCTATGCGCTGCACCTGATAGATAATGCAGTTGCCCGGACCCTTCCCAAACTGCGCAAGGAAGACCCGTATCTTGTCAGGGTTCTGGGACAACGCGAATTGCTTGAAACCGTAATCCGAATTGCGAGGAGAAGAGGTTTGATGGAAAGAGAATAATTTACCAATAATTTACCGTTTTATCATCATTTTTAACAGTTTTCATACAATACCATCTTTGGTGTTTTTATGGGATGGAGGAAATCAANNAAGTTTAAGGTGAAATTTTTATGGTATCTTTAGATCAAAATCTTTTTGCGTGTTTGCCAGTTCTGATTTTCGGAATTATCGTTTATGCGGTTCTCGCAATAAAAATAATCCGGCCAGTGGAAAAGGGAGTAGTTGAGAGGTTAGGAAAGTTCAGCCACATCGCAGAATCAGGTTTGCTTATTCTCATTCCGTTTGTCGAGAGAGTTATTACTGTTCCTACAACCGAAATACGTGTTGATGTGGATGAGCAGACAGTTATTACAAAGGACAATCTCAATACCGACGTAGACGCAATAGTGTATTACAAGGTACAGGACGTTACGAAGGCGCTTTATAATATACAGGATTACAAGACAGCCATTCCTTCACTGGCTCAAACTACGCTTAGGGCAATAATGGGAAAAATGACTTTGACAGAGGCAAATGAAAACCGCCAGCAGATAAACCAATCGGTTGAGCAGGAATTGGATAAGGAAACCAACAACTGGGGAATTGACATCATTCGCGTTGAGCTGCAGAAGATAGACCCACCAGAAGATGTACAGGGGGCGATGAACAACGTTGTAAAGGCAGAGAACGAGAAAATCGCAGCGATAAATCTTGCAACTGCTGTCGAAACGCGTGCTGATGGTGAGCGAAGGTCTAAAATAAAGGTTGCAGAGGGTGAGGCAAAAGCAGTGGAATTACGCGCAGAAGCCGAGGCGCGGGCAATCCAGCTTGTTCATGAAGCTGCGCAGAAATACTTCAAAGGGGATGCGCAAACCCTCAAAAAGCTACAGGTTACAGAAAATTCCCTTTCGCAAAATACAAAATATGTCATACAAAAAGGAACGGATATAACTGCGATCATTTCTGACACGGCAGGAATAACTCCGGTAGAAAGGAAGAAATAAAATGAAATGCAGGGAGCAGGATTTGAACCTACGAAGGCACTAAGCCACAGGATTTCTTAAATCCTGACTTTAAATCGTTCTAGCGAACGACTGACCTCTTAAGTCCTGCCCTTTTANNTCCGCGCGAGCGAATGCGAAGCGCCAGTTCTTATTTTACCTCTTCTTTTTCAGACCTTATACATGTAAAGCGAGTAGCGAGCTAGGCGAGCGTGACGAGCGTCCCGAGAGAACATTTTTAATTTACAATGTCGTACTCTCTGCATGTATCTCAAGATTCACAACGTACGCGGAAAGAAGATTGTTGCAGCATGCGACAAGAACCTGATTGGAAAAACAATTTCCGATGGAAAGGTTACGCTGGATTTGAACCGCTATGCATCATTCTATACCGGTGATATTGTTTCAGATTCTACCCTCGCAGAAGAGTTAAAATCGTTCGATTCCGCGAATTTAGTTGGAAAAAAGGTAGTTTCTGTGGTCGTATCTGCAGGTTTGGTAAAACAACAGAACGTAAATTATATAAACGACATACCCCATATCCAGCTATACAATTTATAGGGGGGTGGAATGTATGAAGTCAATAACTGTCGTAGCGGATGATAGAGTTGGATTGCTGGCAGATATTTCATACATTCTCGGAAAAGCCCGGATCAATATCGAATCAGTAAGTGTTGATTCAATCGGAGGAAAGGCAATAATCGTTCTTACTATCAAAGATCCGCAAAAGACTGCGGATGTCTTACAAAAAAGCGGATATACTATAAGCGAAGCCAATATTCTTGTTGTAAAGCTTTCTGATCAGCCTGGAGAGCTTAGCAAAATAACAACAATGCTTGCTGATGAAAAAGTAAACATCCAGAACGTACACATGCTTTCAAGAGATGGTAAAAACACCGTGCTTGCACTGATGGTAGATAAGCCGAAAAAGGCTGAAAAATTGCTTGCCCCATACCTTATAACAAGCGAGGAATAATTCCCAGGCACTTCCTTCGCACTTAAACCTCTATTTCGATTTCTTTTTTCTTTTTGTCAGTTATTTTTAGTTTTCCGTTTGCTTCCTTTTCCAGACTCTCAATATTCTGGATTCCAATCTTTTTTGCCTTTGAAAGAACTTGCTCTATTCTCTCGTAATTTCCGTAAATAAAATCTCCCGTTTCTTTTAGCTCCTTTTCCTGTGCGAGCGTTTCTGTGAGCGTTTTTTCCTGCTCCGCGAGTCGTCGTTCAAGTTTTTGTAGTTTCTCACTCTTTTTTAATTCAATTTCAGGTTCTTTTCCCTTGAAATAATAATCGTCTGCTGATTCCGAAATGGTTTTTCGTTTCTCAGCGATTGCATCCGCATAAATAGCGAGCGGACACACTCCATAATCAATAATATTCCCGTCCTTCACAAAAACAAACGCACCTTTCGTGCCAGTAATATTCTTAAATTCGCGTTCAAGTTCGTCCGACTCTTTTTCAGTTAGTTCATTCTCTGGCTTTTTTTCATCAATTCCGCATCTTGCGAGCAGTTCCTTTACATATATTTTTCCAAGAGGAAGTTTCATAAGACAGACGACTATATATTTTCCAGGAGACGTTTTCCGTGCGTCGTTGATGTTAACTGCAATATTCGATTTAGGAAACGAATATATTTTGTTGCGTTTTATCTCGCGGTCCGCCCATCTTTCTTCCCTGTACGCTACAATCGTTGTTTTATCTTCTCCAGAGACTAAAATCACATTTCCCTTTGCGAACATTTCAAAAACAAGGGAAAGTATCTGTTTTTTCCCGCTCTCATCCTTTCCACATTCAAACTCAAACACCACTATTCTATCATTGTTTTTCTGTTCAACCGAAACAAGGCGTGCATTGTCAAGTTCTTTTTTCACTTTTTTCGCAAACTGGTCTGCTTCGAGCGGCTCTTCAATATATCTGGTTATGTAGAGCCGCTTTCCGAGTTCTGCGAGAATATCTGTACTCCCTATCCTCAGCCGGTATTTCCCTTCTCCAGGCATCTGGATATTCGAAAAATGTTTTCCAATAAGGGTTTGCAGCTCTGCAACTATGGTGGAATATTCAAGATTCTCCATTGAACGCATGAGGTTATTGGCGCATCCTTGTTTTTAATTGTATTCCGCTAATTTATTCGCATGACTTCGAGCAGTGTTTCTGATGTTTCTTTCATGTATTCAGAGCTTCTAAAGACTATGAGCAAGGATGAGCTCGAAGAAGAAGTTAACAAAAGGATTTCCTCTTTCAACGGCCTTCTTACGCGAGATATTGCTCTGAAATTGATAGCTCGCGAAAAAGGAATATATAATGCAAAGCCGTCTGCTGGTTCGGACTCCATTGGTTCCACATTCACCGCGATAATCCGTCGCATATTACCAGAAGAGAATTATAACTCGGGAAAGAAATCCCGGGCAATGGAAATCTATAATTCCAGTGCTGGTGGACGTGTTGGTGAAGGTGCTGACGAAAGTGCCGGCGGAAAAACACATATTCTTAGGCTTTGGAATGATGATGTTCTCTTATTCGCAAAATTGCGCGTTGGAGACGAAATAACTATAAGTGGTGCATATGAGAAAAACGGAATTCTGAATTTAGGTTATTCCGGTAAGGTTTCACTTTCAAAGAGCGCATTATTTGCAAAGATTGCGGACATAAAATCAAATCCGGAAACTCAAATCGTAAATGTCCGCGGAAATATAGTTTCCGTGCGCTCGGATAGTTTTGAGGTATCTGATGGCTCTCTGTCGGTTTCTGTTTTCGGAAATACGCAAACTCTTGCTGTGGGGGATGAGGTGATATTGGAAAATGTATCTGCGGACTCTGGAAATCTTCGTCTTTCGGGCAATTCACGGCTTCTTGTCAAAAAACCAAAGTCCGTCAGTACGGATACCCCGGCAATGATCCTGAGCAGAAAAGAGGTCCTTGAGTCGATGGGGGTAAAAGTGGCCGATGACATATCTCTCGAGACTATTGTCAATCTTAAAAAATCTTCCCTGTCTAATGCGAATCAGGATAATCCTGTTTTGCGTGGTGATTCTCATGTCTAATACAAGCCTAAAGGTCGCGGAAGCGTTTCAGAACGATATTGGTAGAAATATTATTCGTATAGATTCAAAGGCAAAGAGCGAGCTTGGCATTTCTACAGGTGATATTGTTAAAATCACCGGAAAGAAATCCGCACTTGCAATCGTCTGGCAGGCGCATCCTGATGACGAAGGCCTTGACATGATACGCATGGACGGTATCCTCAGGCAGAACGCAAGTGTAGGGCTTGGCGACAAAGTCAAAATAGAGCCTGTGGAAACAAAAGAGGCAAAGAAAATCCTTCTCACACCAAGAGAGCCAATGAGATATTCTCCAGGTTTTGATCAATATGTGAAAAAGCGTCTTGTAGGAAAGCCGATATTAAAGGGAAACCTTCTTCCAGTAGGTATTTTCGGAACCTCAATTCCGCTTGTTGTTGCGCAGACATTCCCCCAGGGGCCAGTTACTGTGGGGGAGACTACGGATCTTGTCATAAAGAATGATCCGGCNNAAAAGCAGTTGCAAATGAATCAGACGCAAATTTTATCTATATTGGAGGTCCGGAAATCGTAAGTAAATATGTTGGTGAGAGTGAAGAACGTCTTAGAAAACAATTCAAGGAAGCCGAGGAAAACGCCCCATCGATTATTTTCATTGACGAGATAGATGCAATTGCTCCAAAACGAGAAGAAGCCGCAGGCGAGGTTGAACGCAGGATGGTTTCCCAGATGCTCACATTAATGGACGGACTAAAAGCAAGAGGGGAAGTCATAGTCATAGGTGCGACAAACAGGCCTGATGCTATAGATTCCGCACTGCGCAGACCTGGAAGGTTTGACCGTGAAATCGAGCTCAATGTTCCTGACCGGGATGGCAGACTTGAGATTCTGAAAATTCATGTGCGAAACATGCCGCTTGACAAGGATGTGAGGGTGGAAGAACTCGCATCCATAACTCATGGATACACAGGAGCAGATATTTCTCTTCTTACAAAGGAAGCTGCGATTAAGGCATTAAGGCGGATTCTTCCGGACATAAATCTCGAAGAAGAATTCATCCCACAGGAAATTTTAGAAAAATTAGTTGTAAACCGCACAGATTTTTTCGATGCACTGCGTGAAATTCAACCAAGCGCGCTACGGGAAGTTTTTGTTGAGAGGCCAAATGTCAAATGGTCTGATATCGGTGGAATGGAGCTTATCAAGCGGGAGATAGATGAAGCGGTTTCTCTTCCTCTTAAAGAGCCGGAGCTGTTTGAAAAATACGGAATACGGCCGGTTAAGGGAATATTACTCTATGGTCCGCCAGGAACAGGAAAAACCCTTCTCGCAAAGGCAGTTGCACATGAATCAGAGGCGAATTTCATCTCAATAAGCGGTGCGCAAGTATTGAGCAAGTGGGTGGGTGAATCGGAAAAAACCGTTCGCGAGCTTTTTCGAAGGGCGAGAATGGCCGCGCCATGTATTATCTTTGTAGATGAAATCGATGCCATAGCCCCGATAAGAGGCGGCACGGATAGCCATCACGTCACCGAGCGTGTTGTTGATACGCTGCTCACTGAAATGGACGGCCTCAAAAATCTCAAAGGGGTTATTGTGATTGCAGCTACAAACCGTCCGGATATGCTGGATCAGGCACTTTTGCGCGCAGGACGATTTGATCGTGCTATTGAAATTGGATTGCCGGACGAGAAAGCCAGGCTTCAGATATTCCAGATTCATACCAAAAAAATGCCTCTTGATAGCGGGGTTGATTTAAAAGAGCTTACAAAGGCTTTGCATGGATTCACAGGTGCGGATATAGAGAATTTATGCCGCGAGGCTGGAATGAATGCAATACGCGAGGGCAAGGAAAAGAAAGACGGAAAGGTTCTTTCGCGTCATTTTGCCTTGGCAATGAAAACAATTACGCCTACACTCAGGAAAGATGATATGGACAGTCTTTCCAAATTCAAGGAATTGACCAATGCGATGTATGGATGATATTGTTACTGGCTGCTGGCTATTGGCTCCTAGCCCGTTGCTAGTAGCTAGGAGCTACAAGCTAGTAGCAGTAAACCTATGGTGAACTTATGCAACTTTCATTATTCCTTAAACTCGCGGTTGTTTCAATTGCGATTTCATTGCTCGTGTTCGCGTTTAGTCCATCCGCCGGACTTTTATCTCTTGCAAAATATATCGCCTTGGGAATTGGTATTTCAATTATAATTACCCTGCTCTATCCTTCATTTCGAGGTGTTCAAAAAGGAGACAAAGTCATTGTAGTTTCAAATTCTGCTATTCCGTCATTGTTCGGCCGCGTTGGCATGGCAATGAATTGCGGGAAGCTGCAAGGAGAAGTCCGGATAAAGCTTGACGATGGCCGGGAGATTGTTGGAGTGATTGACAGTTACTCGGGTCTTTTGTCTCTTCCCAAGGTTCGCGTTGTTTACGAGGAGAGGATTATTGAGTAATTTCGAAATAAAGGTTATCTTTATGTTCGGTACAAATACATTTTACATAGAAAAAGACGAAGCGGTGCAAATTCTCATTTCCGTCATCGCAATTTCCCTTGCGCTTGCCATATCTCAGGGTGGGTTTGGGCTTTTCACGAGCTTTCAGGGACTAAAAGCACTCACGATTCTCCTTGCTCTTTTCACGCTTACTGTTGGCACAGGTTTTATTCTTCATGAAATGGCTCACAAGCTGGTTGCCATACAATATGGGGCATATGCGCGATTTCAGATGTGGACCCAGGGATTGCTTTTGATGCTCGCGCTTTCATTTCTTGGTTTTGTTTTTGCAGCTCCAGGCGCAGTGTATATCTATTCGCAAAATATTTCCAGAAAAGAGAATGGGATTATTTCGGTTGCTGGACCTGTTACGAACATTGTGCTGGCATTTGTATTCATGGCGCTCGCGGTTTTCGCCCCGGTTTATACGTCCAACACAAATATCTGGTTTATAGGTTTTTACGTTAATTCATTTCTTGCATTCTTCAACATGCTTCCAATATTTCCATTAGATGGAAGCAAGGTTCTTGCCTGGAATGCGGTAGTTTGGGTGGCAGTTACGGTCGTTGCGGGATATATGACCTTCTTTCTAAGGTGAGCAAAATTCGTCTTTGTATGCAGGGTGCTTGAATATATGCGCGGTGCTGAAGCAGTTGTTTCGAATTCACGTTTGCTTGGTCTTCCAGTGGTTATAAAAGAGCGGATTCCAAAAACATATCGTCACAAGACGCTAGATTCAAAACTCAGAACCGAGCGGACCAAGCGCGAAGCGCGTCTCCTCAACAAAGCAAAACTTGTCGGGGTTCCATGTCCTACAGTTCTTGAAGTAACGGAATTCAAAATCGTGATGACAAAAATCCGTGGAAAACGTGCGGATTTAATTAAAAATAAAAATTCCGCAAAGACTGCGGGAAAATATCTTGCACAACTTCACACGTCAAACATAATTCACGGAGATTACACCCCCGCGAATCTAATCACAGAAAGTACAAAAAGCGGAAAACCATCAAAACTTTTCGTGATTGATTTTGGTCTTGGTTTTTTTTCAGAGGATGTTGAAGACAAGGCAATAGATGTTTTAACAATGCTAAAATCAATTCCAGAATCGGTACACAAATCCTTCATAAGCGGTTATTCAAAGTATAAAAATGCAAAATCCGTTCTCGTGCGAGTTGAAGAGGTTAAGAAAAGAGTGAGGTATGCATAATGCTGGTCTTGGGTCTAGCGTTTTGAGTTTTGGTGGTTGGATAATGATTTCTAAAGAAATTCAAAGGGCATGGAGAAATACGTGCAAAATCCTTCTAAACGAAGAGATTGGCGATCTTGAGGAATATGAAGAATGGCTGCTTAATTACATAAATCCGGTTAGTTTCAAGAAATCCGCGATTTCCGGCAAGGAAGTGATCGTTTCATCCGAAAAGGCGTGCAGGGATGCAAAATATCTTGGTCATGCTGAAATGGAGCAATACCTCAAAACAATCGGAACAAAAAAATTCGATATAGATGATTTGAAGGATATTGATTCCGCAGTTACTGCGTTACAGGAACGGGCGTATTATATCGGAAATGTTGTTCTCGGAAATTCAATCAATGTTGAAACCGTGAACCGTTGCATAAACTCCTCTTTTATTTACAAAACGCAGGACGTCTATGACTGCAAATTCGTTGCCTGCTCCCCAGTCCTCAGGTTTGCAGAATATATTTTCGGAGGAAACGCAATAGGGGAAGCGAGCCGATACAACATAAAGACGTTTGAAACCTACAAGAACGTCCGTTGCATGGAAACGATCAGAAATTACGTTGCATCCGATTGCTATTTCACCGGAAGTTTGGAAAGCTGCGGCAATTGCATGTTCTCATTCAACCAGCGGAACAAGAATTACATGATCGGAAACCATCAGTTTTCGCAGGAGGAATACCTGAAACTAAAGGGTAAGCTGATCGATGATATCCGGGAAACGCTCAAAGCCAAGAAGAGGATTCCATCTTTGTTAGATATCATAAACACCAATGGTGATGCCAATGGCTGAAAAAGCAGTTCAAAAGGATGAAATAGAAGATGCATTCCAAAGCACCAGTGAAATCCTGTTCGGTCATCGGCTCACAAACCTCCCGCAATACCGAGACTGGCTGCTTGAATATGTCGGGGAATCCGTTCGCACTAAGTCCGAAATAAGCGAAAAAATGATTTATGTGCCGGACATCCTTTTCTTCAAGGCAATCAAAAAGAATATGGTTACGCTTGAAGAATCCATCGAGCTTGCGAAAAAACAAATTTCCGAGAGCGAAGCCAGAAGCCTCACCCTCTCAAACGCACCAGACAAACTCGAAGATGTAAAATTTGTCACATCCGATGTGATGCTCGGCCAGAATCTTGATCTTCGGGAAACGTCCACGTGTATGAATGCCCAGCACTGCCTTGATGGGTATTGGTATATCTATTCCAAATGCGATGCATATTGTGCGTGGCCAAGGGAAACCGAGTATTCATTTGGCTGTTATTTCCTGTTCGCATCCAAATTCTGTATAAAATGCCATAATTCCGTAGCCCTGACAAGATGCTTTGAAGTCAGCGATTCAACAAACTGCACTGATTGTTATTTCTGCCATAACTGCGAGGGACTGAGCAATGCGATGTTTTGCTTTAATGCCAAGAGCCTGCGCTATGCGATTGGGAATGTCGAGGTAGGAATGGAAAAATTCATGGAAATAAAGGCAAGGCTCGTCGGAGAGCTCGCGGAAAAACTGGAAAAGAACAAGCGGCTTGATTTAAGTATTTATAATTTTGGATGCTGGAAGCCCATATCCCTTTCTTTTGAGAAAAGAAAGGTCTGAGGGTTCCCGATGGAACGACGATTCGTTCCATGGGCATCATAAACGGTTTGCCGTTTATGAATGTCGCCCCAAAGAAAAACGTTGTATGTCTAACATATGAGTTCTGAGCACCAGGTCTGAGTACAATCAGTTTATCTTACTTCCTTCTCAAAAATGTGTGCTAACTTTTTCCGACGTTATTTTTAGGCATACATTTGACTTAGAAAATGTGTGGTAAGTATTAATAACCTTTCAGTGCATATCCTACTTATGAGAACGCGGAAAAAAATTGTGGGCGGTCTGGAATATTATTATCTCGAGGAAACGCTGAGGCTGGAAAAGCCAAAAGTTTACTCATTATTCCTGGGAAAGAGGATACCTGCCAGAGGCCAGATGGATAAAAAGAAGGATGAACTTCTGAGAAAAATCTATTCGGATTTGCTGGGAAGCTCAATGCGCATTTACCTGACAGGGGAAGAGCTTATCGGGATTGAGAAGCAAAGGAGGAGATACTTCCAAAAAATGAAACGGCTTGGAAAGGCGGCGCAGGATGAGAAGGATGAAATAGATACTGTAAATTTTGTCTATACGACTTTGACTACTGAGGGCGTGCCGATAACCAAGGCAGACGCGGATCTTGCATACAAATTCACCGGCAAAAACATAAGAAATGTCCGGGATGAAAACCTGCAAGTAGCACTTGATATGATTAAGGGGCTGAGATATGTAAAGGAAAGTAAAAAAGGAATTTCACTGAACTTTCTGTTGGAACTTCACAAGCTTATCATGGCAGGATATAAAGGAAAAAACCCTGGAAAATTTCGTAAAAAGCAGGCATATATCTTCCTGAAAAGCTACGAAAAGGTCGAAGAGATACGGTTCAGGCCACCTACGTCCAGAGAAATAGAAAACAAGATCTCCAAGCTAGTGGAATGGTACAACCTAAATGTGGGAAAGCTCAACGCGGTTGAGCTGGCCGCGCAGTTCCACTTGCGTTTTTACATGATCCATCCATTCGAAGATGGAAACAAGCGAGTGTCTCGCCTGCTTCTAAATAAAGCCTTTTTCGATACCGGATACCCGATGCTAAACATATCGAAAGACACGCAAGGATATTTCGATGCGCTCATAAGATCTGTAGAAAAGAAGAATGAGCAACCTTTTGTGCGCTTTGTTTTCGGGCAGTTTATCAAGCAGATATAATTTTTTGGAAATTTGTGCGAGTTTGGAGTGTGGTTCTGACGATTTTTATTTATCCGCCAAATTATCTAGATTCTTTTCTCTTTTAGTCTGGCAATTCCGCAGGGCGGTTCTGTTATACTTCTAATTTTTCCGTTCTCGTCAAAGAGTCCTGAATAAGTATGTGTAAGCGTCCGCTCCCCGTTTCGTTGTCGTTCTCCTCCGGGCGGCTTTCTCATTGCAGTTGTCTGAAGCATCGCAACCATTCCATTCAGTTCTTTCATTGTCATAAATGTCCTCTCAAAAGCTCTCGATTCTATCGGAACCCGAAACTGAAGACTGGAAACCGAAAACAATAATGGCGGGCTTCCCCGTTTGCCGCGATATATTGACGTGTAGCCTTTATCTTGGGCTCCACCCTGTGAACTTACAAGCACAGAGGAATAAACTTATGGCTGCTCCTTTCGGTCTGACCAGATTCGCGCATTCCTCTGCCATATAAGGCAGGGTTTCGACGCTTACGAAAAAGGGCGCGCCAATCCATCACAACGCCCGGGGCATTCGGTCCGTCTAAAGGGGATTTACGGTGCCGGGACCCCTGGCCCCGACCTAGCCCAATAAGTATATGTTATAATAAGGTAATTAAGGGTTCCTAGGGCGGTTTTCTGTCCCGCGTTTCGAGTTTTGGAAAGTATCTCCAAAGGTCTCGTGTTCTGCGTTCCGAGCGCGCGAGTGTTTACTAGTAAACCTATATGATTTTGGGTACACACCAGCCTTTTGTCATAATTCCCCAGAAATCCAAAAGGCTTGTGGCACGCAGGTTTAAAAAGAATTTGCTTCATATTGAATCAGTTAATTCAACGACCAGATATTTTAGGTGAAACAATGGGACTTTTTGATAAGATTATGGGAAAAGGGGAAACAAGTTCAGACGTACCTGACCTTGAGGACATGATTGGCTCTGAAGGAGACTTAATAAGTCCACCAGCAGACTTTTACGTGAAACGGGTTGACCTCAGAAACGAAGGAGATGCAGACCTTGTTTTGAAGGAGCTTGGACAGAAAAATATTATTATCTTAAATGTTCTTCCGCTTTCAAAACAGCCAAACAGGTTGAAATCCATTATTGCAAAGCTGAAGTCGCACACTGGAAAGATTGACGGGGATATCGCATTGCTCTCAGCAGATTCAATTCTTTTGACTCCGGGCCATGTTAAAATCGTCAAATCAAAACCAAAACAATCCGGAACAAAAATAGAGTAACCGGTCAGAGCGTTTCTTTCTTTTTATATTTTTTATTCTTCTTTAATTTTTGTTTGCGACGTTAAGTAAGTCTGGATCATATCTATGTTTTGAGTTTTATCTTCAAAATTAGAATATTTTCTTAATTCTTGAGTCTGTAATCCGCCCCTAATTATTCTTCTCCTTTGCACTTTTCTGGACCGTGCTTCCTTCTTTCCCATTTTTCTCGCTTTTTCCATTTTTGCCGTTCATTACCCTTATAAAAATCTCCCCGAAAAGAACGTCCTGTTTTATGTCAACTTCTTCTTTTTGCGTGAGATGAAGCACAGACAAAAGAGAATAAAGAATATCTTTTGGCGAGCTGCTTTCCACCACCCTGGAGAATATGGTCCAACCTTCTGAATCAGTTGTTGATTTTATTTTATCAAGCGTTGTTTTCATTGTTTCTTCCAAATCATAGCTGTTCAGTTTGAGATCAACGAAATCTTCGATTCCACCGCGTTTTTTAACAACGTGTTCAGTTTCATCGTATTTTATTATCCGCTCCATTTCGGAAACCAATTCTTCGAGTGTTATTTGCCTTTTTGGGGGGATGCGTGAAGGAAACATCAGTTGCGGAAGTGGTTCAATTATTCCATCTTCCTCTCCTTCCAGAGGCACAAGCACCTCCTGCTGTGGCAGATTATACAAATTCACCACGCTGCTTTTGTATCTCAGGAGAATTGCAGACGCAAGAATTATATTTGCAGGAACGGAAAATTCCATTTTTTCCATTTCTCTTACGCGTTTTACAAAGGCGTCTGCCACGCTTTTTATATCAACATCCCAAGGGTCAACCCTCTCGGTTGAAATCAATTCAAGAAGAATCATTTTCCAGGTCGGCTTGGATACCATTGCCTCTAGGTTAACTGCTGACATGCTCATTGTTTTCTGGTCCATTCTGATCGCCGTTAAGCTGTTTATCAACTTACTCATTTAAAAGACTTTTCTACGCCTTTTTACCCAAGGCGATATCATGGATCTATGTAAAGCGACTGTTCTGAATTCGACGGATACTCTCTCAAAGGCAACCGAGGAGTTAATGNNGACCGCCACTTGAGTTTTGGCACAAATGATGCAGCAAAGGAAAAATGCGGTTCGGTATGTGTTAAAGCACCTTCTCTTGGACAGAATTCTTCGTTGAATGATAAACTAAATGCCTTTCTGGCAGGTCATTTCAAGGCATTGCCGGTATTAGACGATTCTGGAAAACTCGAAGGTCTTTATTCCCGCTCGGATTTTCTAAGAGACTTATTATCTCAGCGGCTCATTCCTGATGCATCTGTTGATTCGATAATGAATTCCCCGGTTTTTACTGTAGACTATGAAGAAAAAGTAGGTGCTGTAAGAAGACTTATGAAACAGCACGATGCAAACAAACTTTTGGTTCTTAAAAGCGGAAAGCCATTTGGCATAACCTCTACGTATGACCTTGCCCCTGTTTCCATGAATCCAAAAAAGAGGCGTGGTGCATCCACTATTTCGGAAGTAACCAGTGTGGATGATCTGTCAATCTCTTCGTTCGTACGGGAAGGGGTTTATAGTATTGAATCCGGAAAAACAATCTCAGATGCCATGAAAAAAATGGCTGATGCAAAAATATCCTCGCTTACGGTTATGTCTGGCGGAAAAGCCAGTGGTGTTGTTGCTGCAACTGATATATTCAAAATTGTCCAGTCTCTTTTGTCTGATAAACAAAACATTCTCATAAGCGGATTAAGCGAAGATGACCTGTCAGCGTATAGCCATATCTCTGACAGAATCTCAAATATACTTGGCAAGTTCCAATCGCTTCAGCAGAGATCTGCAAGTGTTCATGTAAAAAAGGGCAAATCAGTTTATTCAGTCAAAGTTCTGCTGGCTGTTGATGGAATGCCCATCTCCGTTTCTATTGAGGGGCATGATCTAAGAAGTGCTGTGGATGCTCTTGCAGATGAACTCCATATCGTTCTTCAAAAGAAAAAGGAAAAACATTTAGAAGCTCGCTACAAAAAATATGTAAAGGGTGACCTATATTAACTCAGTCTCGGATAAATCATGCGAAATTCGGCACGGAAACAAAACATCGAAAGGTCAAGTGAGTTCAGAACTCCTTATTGTAGTTGCCATAATTCTTGTTCTTTTTATCCCATTAATCGTTGGGTTTTATCTGAAAATATCTGAAGTTAACGAGTCCATCTCCGAGGTCCAGGCCCAGTTGGTTGCGTCCCGTATTGCAAGTCTGGCAAATTCCATTGGAAATCTCGGTTCTTCTTCTGGTGTAATCACCGACATCTATCTTCCTCCATCTATCGAAGAATTAAATGTGGCTTCTCTTGGAAGTGGTAGCGAAGTCGTTATCCGTGCAAGAGTTCGTGGTGGTGTAAGCGAGCTGGTAGAAATAATAAAATTTCCTGTTGAGAAAACCATTAATATTGAAAATCCAAGAGAGGGCATGATTAGACTTGAAATTTCATCGGAGAAAGGAGTAGTAAAAATAAATAAAGTTTAAGCTTCTAAATAATCTCTCCATCTTCATAAACCAGTTTCCCATCAAATATTGTCTTCACTGCCTTCCCGCGAAGTTTTTTACCTTCAAACGGGCTCCATTTGCATTTTGTTTCTAATTCTTCCCCGTTTACGGTCCATTCTTTTTTCACATCAACAAACGTCAAATTCGCTTGGAAACCAACTGCGATTCTTCCCAAGTTTGTTAATCCGAATATTTTTGCTGGATTTTCAGTCATTCTGCTTATTATCCAGTCTAATTCCAGCAATCGCTTGTTATATGCATCAAGCATAAGCGCAAGGCTTGTTTCCAAACCAGGGAATCCCCGTGCTCCATCCTTTTTGTCTTCTAATGTATGCGGCGCATGATCTGTTGCAATGCAATCTATATCATTTAATTTTTTCCAAAGTGCTTTTCTGGTTTCCTCTGAACGCAGTGGCGGATTTACGGTTCCAAGATGTTTTAGCCTGTCCGCGTCCTTCTGGGAGAGGAATAAGTGATGTGGTGCGGTTTCAACAGATATATCTGCGCGAAGTTTCTGTCCGCCCGCTTCTTCTTTTGCAATTTCTATTTCCTGTGGGGTGCTAGCGTGCGCAATATGTAATTTTCGTTTTGTTTTTTCCGCAAGTGTAACCGCCCGTTTGACCGCGATCTCAGCCGCTTCCTCAGTTCTCTTTCCGCTATGTGCTTCCATATGCCTTTGGTCTTCAGCATGGACGGCAATAGGTTTCTTCCTGTCAAAATTCGAAAAATGGTGTTCCATTATTTCATCTTCAGTGATCAAAAGATCTCCGGTTGTTTTACCCATATAAACTTTCACTGCAATCGGATTTGCTTTTTTTATCTCAGCAAAATTATCATTCGTTGCACCCATATAAAACCGCAAGTCACACAACGCTTTCTTTTGTGCCAGTTCTTCCTTTTCCCTGAGTCTGCGCAAGGTTGTTGTCGGCACTTTATTGTTTGGCATGTCCAAGACGGTGGTTACTCCACCTGCAAGCGCAGCTTTTGTTCCGGTTACAAAATCCTCTTTGTATTCCGCTCCTGGTTCTCGCAGGTGAACATGAACATCTATTAATCCAGGAACCACGATCAGTCCGCTTGCGTCAATTCTCTCTTCTCCGTTCGCTTCGTTTTCAGGTATTCTGCCAGCTATGCGGGAGATTTTTCCCTCTAAAATAAGAATCTCCTTTTCTGAAATTTTTCCATCAATGTATGCACGACAATTTGTAATAATCATGAAAATAGAACGAAGGCTTGTTTTATAAGAATTGCTAAATGCAGGTTTCGTCCATACGCCGCCGAATCCTACGCGCGAAACAATCAGAATGGTATCGGCAATAACAATGCAACTTCCCGCACTACCTTTACCATTATTTTATTCCACCACTGAATTCTCTTTTCTATCTGCTTTAACAAGTCTCTGAATGCCTCTTTTTCTCCTGGACCCATCTTGCTGTCCGTTATCTTCTTGTGTTCTTTTCCATCTATGACGGTTAATTCCTCTTGTTTTCCTATCTGCTTTTTCGCCTGTTCATACCATGGTGGAAGTGATGATCTTCGTTTTCTTATTGCGTTGATGAAATCCGTAGTAGTTATATCCCTTTGATGGACCTGCTTTTTCGCGGTTTCTTCTGCTTCTTCTTTACTCATCCCCTGTTTCATGAGCTCCTCAGTTCTTTTTTGTATTCCAAAAAATGCCTCTTTCCATGGGAAAGATGCTGATTCTTCCACGATTGTTTTAAGGTCTGATGAGGAGTATCCGAATGTTGCCATTGCAAGACGAGTAAATGGAATTCCTTTGGCTACTGGTCTTTTCTTTGAATGGAGTTTCATTATAGCAATACGCGATCCGAAGTCTGGTTCAGGGATATATATTGTTCTTCCGAAACGTCCGCTTCTTCTCAATGCCGGGTCAACATCCCATGGCGCGTTTGTTGCCGCAATAACCAACACGTTTTCGTTGTTTGCCTCAACACCGTCTATTTCATACAGCATCTGGTTTACAGCCATTTTCATGTATTGTGCCCCTTCCTGTTGGTCTCTTCTGCCACCAATTGCATCAACTTCATCAAAAAACAGTATACACGGCGGATTCTTTCTTGCAAGTTCAAAAACCTTGTGAATATTCTTTTCTGTGTTACCTACGTACATGTCATNNGAATTTTGCGTTTATGAAACCGGCTTTGCATTCTCCTGCTGCTGCCTTGAGAATATATGTTTTACCGCATCCTGGCGGTCCATACATCAATACTCCTCCGCCTCCGAGTTTTCCGTATTTTCTGGCCAGTTCCGGATTTATCATCGGATAAACAATAGCTTCCCGGATTTCCTCTTTCATCTTATCCATTCCCGCGACTTCCAGGAATGTCATGTTTGGTTTCTGGAGCATTTTTATATCTCCGGTTCCTCCGGCTTTTCCATCTCCTCCCCCAGTTCCTTGGTCTTTCTTTGTTTTTGCACTATCTAAATGAGCCTTTGCTTCTGCGAGTTCTGGATTCAGTTGCAATGCTTTTTCATAGTCTGTTATAGCAGTTTCAACCTGTCCGGCATATTCATATGCAAGACCCCGCAAATGGTATGCCTCTGCAAATTCAGGATTAAGGGTGACAACCTTTGTGAAATCCTCAATCGCCTTTTCATAATCCTCAATAGAAGCATAGGAAAGCCCGCGATTGTAAAATGCCTTCAAATAATCCGGGTTGAGTTGGATTGCCTTATCATAATCCTTTACTGCATTTTGGAAGTCCTGTTTTCTGTAATATGCATCCCCGCGGTTATTGTAAATAATAGGATTGTTCGGGTCAAGCTCTGCTGATTTGGTATAATCTGCCGTCGCCTTTTCAAAATTCTTAAGTTGGTAATACGAAAGTGCTCTGTTAAAGTATGCCTCTGAGAATATGGGCGTTAGTAATATCGCCATGTTATAATTTTCAATCGCCTTTTCATAATCTCCTTTCTCGTAATAATCGTTTCCGAGCTGGTAGTATGTCTTTGCGTCTACTGGGTTTGGTTTTCTATAGTCTACCATATGCTCACTGATTCCCTATTATCATCTGCATGCTATTTAGTCGTTGCTCATTGCCGACTGCAGGTTGCCCAATGCCCATAGCTCACTGCCCATTGCCAACTACCTATTGTCCTGTATTTTCCATTCACCTTTTTAAAATATACAGCTTAGCAAGGGTTCCGAAGGTTTTTATAAGCGCCGTGGCGGAAAACACCAGAGTTATTGCAAGAGTTGCCTTATCCTTTGAAATAATATAGAGAATAACCATCAGAATTGGCAGTGCAAATGCCATTCCAATCCCGGTAATTGCGTTTTCAGTAAAGTTTTGAATTGTTTTTTCGTCTTCCTTGGTTATAAGATATACAAATCCAATTTCTGCCAGTACTACGAGCGCTATCCCAATAATTAACATATATGTTTCATTTCCGTAAAACAGCCATATGAAAATCAGAATGCTCCCTATCCCGCCAAGTATCCCAAGAATAAGCTTGATCAAGCCGAGTCCTACTGTTCCTGAAATGTTCTTCATCTGCCCAAACGCCTCTCAATCCTTAGCATCTGATTGTATTTTGCAGTTCTTTCTCCTCGTGCGGGTGCGCCTGTTTTTATCTGATGTGCATTAATCCCAACTGCGAAATCCGCGATGAACGTATCCTCGGTTTCTCCAGAGCGGTGGCTTACGACGACATTCATCCCGGCTTTTTTGCACATTCTTGCGGCTTCCATTGCTTCGGTTACGGTTCCGATTTGATTTACTTTCAGCAAAAGAGAAGTCATGGATTTTTTTTCTATTGCCTTTTTGATGCGTTGCGGATTTGTTACTACTAAATCATCCCCTACAATTTGAACGCGGTTTCCGAGCTTTTTTACTATTTCCGAGAACGAATTGAAATCCTCCTCGTAAAACGGGTCTTCTATGCTTGTGATCGGGTATTTTTCTACGAGTGAGGAATAAAAATCAAGAAGCCCACCCTCGTCTATTGCGGGTTTTGTTTTATCGATAATATATAATCCGACTTTTTCGCCACCAGCAGTTATCTTTTCCTTAAAGAACGAACTCGCTGCGGCATCAAGCGCTATTTTTACGTTTTTTGTATATCCGCACGCATCAATCGCGGACATTATTGCATCAAGGGCTTCTTCAGCGTTTGCAACTGGTGGGGCAAATCCACCTTCATCTCCAACGTTGCTTGCCGATGGCCCATATTTTGTAGCCAATTTACTACCCAGCTCGTGGTAAATCTCACATGCAATCCTCAGCGTTTCGGAAAATGTTTTAGCCTCTGGCATTATCATGAATTCCTGCAATGCGAGATTTCCTCCAGCGTGTTTTCCTCCATTTAAAATGTTGAACATGGGTTTTGGAATGCGCGAAGCCTTTCCTTTGAGATACGAAAAAAGTGGTTTACCTTCTGATTCCGCAGCGCATTTTAACACAGCCATAGAAGTTGCAACAATAGCATTCGCACCCAGCTTTGATTTATTGTCGGTTCCATCCAACGCAATCATTGCCGCATCAATTTTCTCCTGTTCGGAAACATCAACCCTCATTCCAACAAGTTTTTTTGCAATTGAGCCGTTTACGTTTGCTACTGCCTTGAGGACGCCCTTTCCCCTATATCTCGTCCCTCCGTCGCGCAGTTCGGCTGCCTCGAATTTTCCTGTGGATGCACCGCTTGGTGCTGCAGCTCGTCCAAATGAATCGCCTGCATGCACTTCAACCTCTACGGTGGGATTTCCTCGCGAGTCCAATATTTCAATTGCAGAAACAGAAGTTATTTTCATAAATGCACCATCTTTAAACGAATAACAGAAGTTAGGATTAAAAACAGTGCTATGCAAAGTTCCCTGTCATGGTCGAACAGGATTTTTTCAAAGGAACTGCAGGAAGAAAAACACGTCTTCTTAAAGAAGGCGTGTGGCCTGGTGCCTCTGGTTGGACAAGCGTAATTGCAAGAAAGATTAGGGCAAAACTATTTCCCAGTAAACCGTTGATTACAGAAGTTCCGGTGTCTTCAGAAGAGAAGACTACTAAAAGCCTAGCTTATACCCGTTTACTTGGAAGAATCCAGTCCGTTGAATTGGGAGAAACACGTTTTACTTCAGTTATGAAAGAGATTTGTGCTGCTAATCGCAGAGGCCTATTGTTGGATGGAGAAGTTAAGGATTTGCACACTCACCTTCGTGAAGCAGTTGCAGCATCAAAAACAGATGGTGTTTATGGTCCGCTTCATGAAACGATTGATAATATACAAAATGGCAATGGTGCCAGTAATAGCAGGAGAACTGGAAACCGTCCAAAGGTTTTCAGAAAAGATTCAGTTCAAGCGCAACCCAACGGACAAAATGGACACCACAACGGCAAGGTTTATCCAGAGACAGTTACTGATGCGAGGAAAACTTTTTTTCCGGTTCCTGTCGGTTCAATACCCGGAACCAACGGCTCATTTGGTACAAGAATAGCCTTTGTCAGAGGTAGAGCGCCTGTTGAAAAAGGAAGAGTAAGAGCAACAAGATAACCTAATGGGAACAAAAGGGGCAATAAGATAAATAATTTATGGGCAAAGCGATTCATTTTTGTTCCTCGCATTGCCCTTATCTGTTATCTGCATTTTTTCAGCATTTATTTTTTATTTCTTTTTCTTTGATTTCTTCTTAGCCATTGAAATTCACCTCTTTGTTTCTGCTTTCGCTAATTTTTCCTATTTAAATATTACGCGCCTGCTGCTACAAAAACAAATTAAACTGTTTCATTTAGAACAGATTTCGTGTGTTCTATGTATCTTTTGCTCAACAACATGAAAAAGAAGAAGATGAGTTTTAGCGGAAGCATAACTTCGCTTCTTGGAAAGCTTCATCTACGGAGAGAAGAAGTCGTGATAAAGGTAAATGGAAAAATTGTTCCAGATGATTCGCGGATAAGCGGAAGCGAGACCGTGGAAATAATAAAAGTAATCTTCGGTGGTTAGAATATGGTGTTTCCCAAGTCTCCAAAATCTTCAGTCTGTTCCAAATGTCATGCTCCCGCAGCAGTGTTCCTTGCGTATGCTCCAACGCATCTTTGCGGACACCACTTCATGGAAATGTTCGAAAAGCGGTTCAGAAAAACAATCCGGGAGCTTGGTTTGATAAAAAAGAATTCAACTGTTGCGCTTGCGCTTTCAGGTGGAAAAGACAGCACTGTGCTTCTTCATCTTCTATCTGACCTCCAGCGCTCGCTTCCCTTTAAGCTCGTAGCCATAACCATTGACGAAGGCATAGCGAATTACCGTTCAAAAACCCTTATTGTTGCAAAGCGGGAGTGCAAAAAATTACGCGTGCCGCTTCGTGTGGTTTCGTTCAAAAAAGAATCCGGTAAGAAGCTAGATGAGATACTTCGTGCGGACAAATCACTACTCCCTTGCTCTGTCTGCGGAGTTTTCCGTCGCCATCTTCTCAATAAATCCGCAAAGGAGGCTGGTGCGAATCTACTCGCCATTGGCCATAATCTAGATGACATGGCGCAAACGGTTCTTATGAATTTAATGAGAAACGAGCCTCTTCGACTTGTGAGATTTGGAGAGCCGCTTGCTGATGATGAAAAATTTGTTCCGCGCATTAGACCGTTAATGCGGGCACCTGAAAAGGAAGTCGCAATATACGCAATGCTCAAGGGGTTCAAGGTAACATTCACCGAATGCCCGTATGCACACAGCGCACTTAGGCAGGAAATTAGAAATCATCTTAATGAGCTTGAGGAAAAATATCCAGGAACAAAAATAAGAATATTCAACTCGTTCGTAACCATGGACGGATGGATGAGAAAGGGAATTGGAAATGGGTTTGCGGGGCAGAAATTCAAACGTTCACACTGCAAAACCTGCGGAGAACCTTCTTCCGCGGAAGAATGCGCTTATTGCGGAATCATTTCTAAACTTTGAGGTTCAATATTCCAAAATCCAGATTGCCTTCTTTTTCTATCTCATCCACAATTTCCGCAAGCAATTTCTTTTTTACATCTGCATATTTTTCCTTGGCGAGCTCAGTATTCCCAATCATGTTCCTTTTGCTCTTTTGATTAAAGCAGAACATTGATTCGCGTACATTCTCGCAGTTATGGCAGAAATAGCANNCTTGATCTCACTTTTAATATTATTTGCGCACTTACCGATGTTTTCGATATATGTGAAAAAACCTATTTTTGATATCAAATCTCCGGCATTAGATAATTTCAGGGACTCGACTTCCGCAGGTTCAAGGTGCAGTGATGCACCTACAAGTACTGCTTCCTCTTGGCTAACTATCCTGTTTTCAGGGTAAGAAAAGATATGCCCATGATCTGGTATAATCACGATATCCCCAGACAATGCTGATTTAACGCTTCGAGTGGCCCGCGTATTCTCCTTTAACCACGGCTCGTATTTTTCTANNGAAAGTTGCCGCCCCAAAACCACTCCGGTTGTTTCTTTGAATGCCTTTTCAATAATTCGCTGGTCTTTCAGCTCTCCCTTACCAGGCACGTATCGTTTCCGCACATCATCAAGTGAGCTCGGTTCAATATCTCTACCACTGAAAAAACTAAACAGGTCAGGAAGTTGCTTGTCCTTTTTCAATAATTCCGCAATCTCAGAAACCAGTTTTTTCTTCAGGTCTGCGTATTTCTGCGGGGTCAGCTGCAAATTCCCTATCCTATAATTCGCATTTCTTTGATTAAAGGAGAAAATACAGTTGCTACAGCCAAAAAGCCCATTAGAATACAGGGAATCAGAACAGGTAACTGTATTCGAAACTTCAAAACATCGCGTTGCATAAGTTGCCGCGCTTACCGATACGCAATATTTACAATATCCGAAGTTGACTGAACCGAATACTGAATCAGAATATTCGAAGTTATAACAGTGACCAATATGCTTGGAGTAACTAACTTGTGCAGAATCGTAACAATAATGGCTTTCTATAACATCTGTGCTTTTTTCCACATATGTTGAGTTTCCAAGAATCATATTGCCACAGTAGTAAATGCGTTCCCGAACCGCCTCAAGAATAGAATCAATGTCTTTAATCTCATTTATGTCCAGCGCTTCAAACTTCCTGTTAAAGTCTACCTCATCCAACGAAATGGCATTTGCATTCTCTGGCTTATGAGGCAATACAAACGAAACGTCTTTGCCAGAAACTGCAGATTTGGCTATTACAACCGGAGGAATCTTGCCAGAAAGCCATTCTTCAAAGTCGCTTAGCTCTCCGATTTCCTCCCCTAGAATAACTTTAGAGGTAGTTTTCCAATGTGCATTAAGTTCTTTATAAAGTAGTTTATCTTGCATAGTTGAATTGGGCATGAAAAGGTTAAAAGAATATACCAAGACATAGAAACATGAGTAACGATAAAAATAACCCAGAAATAATCTTCCTCGGAACAGGCGGAGGTCGCGTCAACCTGATTAAACAATGGCGCGCGACCGGTGGCTTCAGGATAAACTCGCGCAGCGCAAGTATTCACGTTGATCCAGGTCCAGGAGCGCTTCTTAACGGCCTAAAGTATGGGCAGAATCCGGCTTCTCTTGACGCAGTAATCGTCACCCATTTTCACATAGACCATTGCCTTGACGCACCTCTTTTGCTTGAGGCAATGAGCGGCTATGCATTGAAGAAAGGCGGCATTTTCATAGGAAGCGAATACGCGGTTAATGGGGACAAAGATGGCGACCGTTCCATCAGTAAATATCATATTGACCGCGCGGAAAACGTTTACTCTGCGAAATTTGAAGAGCGGAAAAAATTCATAACACGGCGTGGCTCCTTTGAAATCGAAATAATCCGCACGAAGCACGACGAACCCACTGCGTTCGGATTCAAACTATTTTTGGATAGCCGCATTATTGGTTACACGGGAGACACGGAATATTCCGACGCACTCGCAAAAAAGTTCGAGGGGTGCGATGTCCTGATTGCAAACTGCTTAAAGCCCTCCCCTGACGGAATCCCTGACCACATGAAAACAAGTGACATAATCCATCTGCTTAACATTGCCAAACCCTCCAAGCTTGCAATCTTAACGCATATGGGTATGAAATTCCTGAAAGTCGGTCCTGAAAGGGAAGCCAAGAGGATAGAAAACGAAACCGGAACACGATGCGTTGCTGCAAAGGATGGGGAAAGGTTTGAGATATGAAGGAATATTATAAAGTCGCTCAGGAAGATGCAATGGGCTGCGGGCTTGCATGCGTTGCATCGGTTTGCGGATTGAGTTATGCGCGAGCAAAGAAAAAGTTATTCCGCAACGTCGGGGATATCCGCCGCGGATTTTATTGCAGGGAATTGATCAAGGTGCTGGCAAGGGCAGGAAAGAGATACAGTTTCCGTCACGTCAAAGAATCCGTCCGCAAGAAATTTGTTATTGGTTCGGTCGTTTTTATCCACCCGTTAAAAATTTATCCCGCAGGTCATTATCTATTAAAGACCAGCAAGGGATGGATGGATCCGTGGTTTAATCTTCCAAAAATAAAGTGCGTCCGCTTGGCTTTCAGGAAAAAACTTCCGGGAAAAGCGCAGTGGATTATTTTCGAGCATCTGCCACTTGTGCAAGCGATATCATTTCAGCGGTTAAACCCAGATTAGATGCCTCTTCAAATAAGCGTTCTGCCTCTTCAACCTGTCCTGCAACTCTTATTGCACTTGCAACTGTTCTATAGACAACACTATTAGCAACGCCTGCTTGTTTAGCCTCTTCAAATATTTGCATTGCCTCATGAGGTAAGTGACAAATCCCATATGCCTTTATCATAATCGAATATTCAAAAGAAGTTGACTTCCCGCGTGCCTTGACGCCATCAAAAAGTTCTCGCACTTTTCCAATATTCCTTCTCTTGGCGTATGTATCCATCAAAGCACATACTACTTTAGGGTCGTCACAACCACTAGTTACGGACATCTGATAAACATTTTCAGCATCAGAAAGCAGGTTGTTTGATATAAGGACATGTGCAAGATGGTTAAATGACTCGGAATATATCTCATTTGCCTTAACAGCCATGCATAGTATGTCTATGGCTCTTCCATACTCTCTCGCACTTACATATGAACGTATCGTTTCGTGGTACAGTTTTCTATCTGCTATGCCTATCGCCACGGCAGTATCAAATAGCTCCCTGAAAGTACTTGTCTTACTTCCGTACTTTCCTTCTAATATTATCATTTGCGTAAATATCACCGGACTTTGGATACCTTCGTGTATCACATGAGTAAAAAGAAGCCTCGCATTATGTATATCTCCTGCCTCGCCGTATATTTTCAGCGCCATACAATACATGAATTCTTCTGCCATCCCGCGTTCCATTGCAAGATCAAGAACAGCGAGAGCCTTGCTTGTTTGCTGCATTTTATTATAGTTTTTCATCATCATGGAGAATGTTTGCCTGTCTGCAGATTCGAAAACTACCATTCTTGCAAATATTTGTTCAGCTTCTGGTTTTCCTCTTTCTAAACATTCTGCCAAATGCTTATTCATAAGAAACTGAGAAGAGTCGTATCTAACAGCTCCGCTGAATGGACATACTACTGGGCGTTCATTAGCGTCTGTATAGCTACGGCAACGTCTAATCCTCATACAATTTAATCTTTTATCACAATACTTTTATAATTCTAACTGCCACCACTCCCGCAACTAAATTCAGAATCAGTCCAACAATCATCCACGAAACAAGCAGCATTGCCGGAAGGTTGAAGAGCATATACATTGAAAGCGAACCAGGAAGCGTCGCAAGCAGGAAAACCCATCCTCCGAACATGAGCCCTTTTTGCATTTCGTTCTTTGCCTTTATCGCTCCGTTGAATACAAAATAAGCACATGCAAATATTGCCCAGCCGATGATTGAGATAACTACGGACACAATAAAAAATTCTGTCGGAGGCGCTCCTGCAGCGGGCATCATTAATTTGCTCCACACCCCGAAATACGCAGGATTCGCATAATGTGCCATGTCCACCATGGTTTCAAGAAACCATGCAATCTGCCCGATTATCATCATCAAAATTGCAAATATCCCGACCTTTTTCAAATTGCACATATCTTCACCTCTGCGTCTAGCTACTGGCACGGAAACGTTGGCTAGAAGCCAGGAGCCAACAGCCAGTAGCAATCATAACCTAAGCATCTCGCAATAATTCTTAAACCGTTTCTCTATTTCACTTTTATTAGTGGAAACAAGCCCATTTACCGAAAAATCCTCAACTGCAACCGAGCCCATAACATTTGCATAGGCAATCGCCGCCTTCAGGTCGTCTATTTTTGGCTCGATAGCTCCTTTTGATGCCAGATATCCCAAAAACCCACCTGCAAACGAATCCCCTGCCCCTGTTGGATCAACTATATCCTCAAGCGGGAACGCTGGAAATGGCACTACATGATGGTCATAAAACAACAAACTTCCGTGCTCGCCCTTTTTTATAATTACGATTTTCGGGCCGAGTTTTT
>DUGF01000019.1 GCA_013331535.1 Microcaldota archaeon
CTTCGGTGGTTAATTTTGAAAATGTGAAACCAGGCAAATTTTGTGGAAGGGTTTCCCGCAACCACGAGTTTGCTTCGTTTTCATCACGCACATTAATCTTGTTTACTATTTCTAATGGTTGGGTCCTCCTGATTATTTCTTTAACTTGGACAATTGCATCGAGAACTGTATATTCCTTGAGTTCTAAGTCGGCTGGTTTTTTGATTGTCATGGGAGCAAGCGCTGTTGCAGAGACTTCCAATTGGCCAAATACTTTCGTACCAATAGGGAAATATTCCGTTTTCCCTCCGCGCGCTAATTTTGAACCATATAAAAACTTGTAAACTACCCCGGAATCATAACCATTTTCGGTATTTGCACCGGTTGCCATCTCTCTTAGCATACGATATTCCTGAATTGAACGACTCGGAAGGTTTGCTGTGATATGCCCCTGGATTACATTCATCTTCTTTTGGTCGCCCTGCAAATCTAAAAGCAGAACTTCGGTTACAAGAAAACTATTTGCGAACCGACTGTTCTTATCGTAAACTGGGGCGTATATGCGAGCCCAATTGTTGCCATTATCGCTATCGTTTTTATAGATAAAACCAAAATAAACAGACTTATAGACATCAGTTGGTTTGGTTTCGGGTATACCCAACGCACTCTCGGAAATTCCTTTTTTTAGGTTATTCCTCATCCATTCAATTGCATCAACAGTAGAACATTCACCGGAATTAACGTGCAATTCAATCTGCTTTGGCCCACTCATAATCACACCCAACCATAAACTGTGTCTAAAACTATTTATAAAGGTATCTGACGATTATCAGAATGAGATAATATGCTAAAGTATATATTCTTTGACATTGACGACACGCTTTTTCCAAGCTCGGAATTCGCAGAGCTTGCGAGAAAGAATGCAATACGGGCAATGGCAGAAGCAGGGATTGAAGAAACTACGGAAAGATTACACACCCTGCTTACCGGAATAATCAAAAAACGCGGCTCAAACTACACAAAACAGTTTGATGAATTGTGCCGCAAGCTCAAGGTAAGGCGACCCGCCCGATATGTTGCCGCGGCTGTTGCTGCATATCATAATACAAAAACAGGGATTTTACCGTATCCTGAAGTTCCGCGGCTTTTGCTAAAACTACGCGAGGCAGGATATCAGCTGTATGTTGCAACGAACGGAGATGCAGTCAAACAATGGGACAAACTTATTAGGATGAGAATTGAAAATTATTTTGAAGATGTTTTTGTTTCCGAGGAGATAGGGCGGGAAAAAGATGAAAAATTTTTCGCGATTGTATTGAAAAAAATCAATGCTGAACCGCACGAATGCGTCATGATTGGAGACCGCGAGGATGCAGATATTCTTCCTGCGAAAAAGGCCGGAATGAAAACGATTTTGGTAAAACGGGGAAAATATTCAGAAGGCAGACAAATAAAAAAAGGAAAAAGTTCCGCAGACTCAAAAATTAAATCGCTTTCCGAACTTCCGGGGATTCTCAAAAAAATCTGGCATCAATAGATTTTAAACTCCTTTTAGCCAAACACAATCTCATGGACAGACGCATTATTCTTTTGCTTATTGTATTGGGTGGATTAAGCTTCCTTGGTGCAGGATGCATCGGTGGAGGCGGATGCAGCAAAGATAAGGACTGCAAAGACTGGCAGAAATGCGACCTTGAGAAAAAATCGTGTGCTCTGAAGCAGGGATACTGTGAAAAGGAAGAGGAATGCGGCGACCCTCTACTGACGTGCAACAGCAAGACACACACATGCGACTTTAAGGCAAATAAATGCAAAGGGGATGCAAACTGCGAGAAATGGCAGGTTTGTTCTATTGCGGACAACTCATGCGTTCCAAAGGCAGGATTCTGCACAAGCGATGATGTGTGCGACAAAACTTACGAAGTGTGCGACCAGAAAACCCATAAATGCACAATGAGACCTGGATTGTGCAGCACAGATTATGATTGCAAAGGATGGGAAAGCTGCGATGAATTAAGCAGGAAGTGCGAAGCCAATACCGGAAGATGCAACTTTGACGGAGACTGCGAAACATGGCAGACATGCGAGGTAAAAACTAATTTCTGTTCTGCAAAGAAAGAATTTTGTATAGGCGACGGCGACTGTGATAAATGGGCCAGATGCAACCCGGAAACAAACAAATGCGTTGCAACCCAGGGCAATTGCGCAATGGATAACGACTGCTCTGCGTGGGAGTATTGTGATAAGAAAAAGCATGCATGCACTCCAAATAAAGGAATGTGCAGCAGTGACAAAGACTGCGGAACATGGCAGGTTTGCGATACTTTAAACCATCTATGCGAGGCAAAAATAGGATCCTGTACATTTGACAAAGATTGCGCGTCCGGGGAAGTCTGTGATGAGAAGACGCATGCGTGCAAGTAGATGTTTACGGCACTCATCAACCGGCAGCCAGCATTCAGCAACCAGTTTCCGGTTCCCTGTTTCGAGTTCCGGGTTTGGCGTTTTGTATTCTGTATCTTGCATTTCGGATTGCGGGCAAATT
>DUGF01000073.1 GCA_013331535.1 Microcaldota archaeon
TTTTTGCGAATGGGTTGCATGTTCCGGACGGGATTCTGACCGCAGCGAAGTTTGTTGAAATTTTCTGTGAAAAAGGAAAATTAAGTGCATTGCGGAAGAAATACAAGACGTATCCGATGATTAGGGAGAAATTCAAATGCGAGAATTCAAGGAAATACGAAATTGTTGAGCGCGTGCGGAAAAAAATAGAAAATGAGAGCAGCATGAATGAAATCCGCACGAATGCAAACTGCAAAATCCGGACAGATGACGGCATACGAATTGATGAAACTGATGGCTGGTTCCTTATACGCGCAAGCGGGACTGAGCCGTATGTGAGATTGACGATGGAGTATAAAGATAAAAAGAAACTAGAAACAAAATTCGATGAGTTAAAATTACTGATTAAGCAGTTTATCTAAATAATTATTCCAACGAACAGCAGTGCGTATGCTGCAATGGCAAAATAATGCTAAAATCTGGAGAAAAAGGCGGAAGAACTTAGAAAACTGATAAGTAGCCTGTGCTAACCATGGGGAAAAAACAGTTTCATGCTTATTTTGTCTGGATCGATCTATAAGCGCAAAGACCTCAGGAATAACGTGGATTATAGCTTCCGGGCGTATCTGACGTAACATTGTCATTCCCAAGGTGCAACTTCCTCAATTTATCCAAAACTTCCTTGGAAAGTTGTTCCATCGAAGGCACGCTCGGCATTACCTGCCTCAAGTCGTTGCGCCAGCCCGTCTGAATCTTCGGTATCATGAGCCTTAAATTATGTAGGTCAAACTTTTCATTATAATACGCAAATTTCTTTCGAACGGTTTCTTTGTCTGGTATAATCCCTTTGCAAAACAGAAACCAGACATCGTAAAGGTCCCGCGGAGCGGCCCTGTTTCCAAGCGCATGAATTTTCTCGGCAAAAAGCTCCTCAATGCCAAGGACGTTTATACTACGTTCATCTAAACCGTAATTGTTGATCAACTGCTTTTTCACTGGTTCTGAGACGAGATTATCCCGAAAACTGAAATCGAACAGTATTCTCTGGGGATGCAACAACGGCCCGGAGTATTTTATTGATACCTTCAATCCTGCCACTGTTTTTTCTTCTACTGGTTTTTGAAAACTGATGCTTTCGATTGTTTTCTCGGACAGAAGTTTGCCTAAATCATCGAATACCTCATCTCTGCTAAGTTTTAATACGGTAAAATCAAGGTCTTCTGAAAACCGCGCCTCCTTGAAGTAGGCCATTCTTATTGCAGTTCCGCCTTTGAAAACAAGACATTGTGACAGTGTTGAATCTGCAATCGTATTGAGGGCTACTGAAAGGACATAATCCTTTTCAATTATAGCGGAAGGAATGCCCTCTTTTGCGGCCCTTCTTTTCAATTCTGCCAAAGTCAGCATAAGATCACCTTATCTCCTTCCATTTTGTCAACTCTTTCTTAGTGAGATTAAGAAGCAACCGCCATTTGGCAGATTTACCTTTCGGGATTTTTACGCCAGATGAATCAAACCAGCGCCAACCAGTAAGTTTTCCCTTGATTTTGAATGAGGGTAATTTCAACACTTCGAGCAGGTAGCCAAGCCGTCGCCGTACCACATCTTTGGACTTCGAGGCAAGATTGCGCAGCTTCCTCCAGTCCAATTCATTTCTGGCGTTCCATAATGCTTTTGCGATCTCTTCCAGACCACCCCCGTATTCGGGATGATTCAGACAATCGATAATAAGCTGTTCTATAGTAGCCATTTTTACAGATTTTCCAGCGATATTCTCTTCCTGCCATTCCCCGAGTTTATCAACTTTTATGAATGCATATTTTGTTCCAACCGCTTCAAACGAACGCCTTCTTTGCGGAACGACAACTTGCGCAACCCATGGAATCTGTTCTGTGAACCCGTAATAATTCATGGCAGTCCTAAAACTTATATAGTAAGGCTTATCTTTCATCACCTGAGAAAGCAATGCAAATGCCTCCTCGCTCCAATGACCCTGAGGTCCTGCTTTCAATGGAGCGAAAAGATAGGTACCTCGCCGTATGCGTAGCAGGCGTTTTTTCCTGACCAGTTGCCATGCTAGTTTGTTTGCGCGGTTTTTTGAGATTTTCAACATTTTTGCCAGTTCGACTGAAGTAATTAGGCTTGTTTCTGCCTTTTCAAGTACGAAAAGCGCTTTTGTTTCTAATTCCCCGAATCTGAAATTCTTTGTAACCATAATTACCCTTAAAGTAATTTGTGTTACACAAAATATTTAAAGGGATCAATTTGTATTGCGATACTATCGCCTAATGATAGTTATGGTATAAAAGAGATATCAAGCTTGCAGTGCCTGGTTTTAATTCCAGTGTGGAGAAAAAGGTGGAAGAGCTGCGCGGGATTATTGGGAAAATGATATAAATTGTAAAGGGTAACCTCCTTTATGCCGTTCAGACCAGACCAATTCTCCGCTTTAATCCTCTTACCAGCCCAGCTTCCGAAAGGCAAGGAGCAGGAAGACACGGCAAAGGGAGTCGTTGAATTTCGTTTTGATTCCGCAAAACTAAAGGCAATTAAGGAAACTCTGGGAATAACAGACTTCAGTGTAGGAGAAACACGCATTATTCTTGAAAGAGTTTATGAAGGATTAAAAGCAAGAGATGTTCCGGACAAAGAACGAAAAATAAGCATTGTCTACTAGGAAAACAAAGGACTGATAAGAGAGCCTGCAACCGTTCTTAAGGATGGAAAGGCGGACTGCGACGAGGCAACAAGGACCGCGTATCTTCTGGCATGGGAAAGCGGAGTCAAAAACATCGTAATGGTCGAGATGAAATGGACGGATCTAAAGACAAATGAGCAGACCGGGCATTCGTTTATTGTCCTGATGCCGCAGGAAAAAGACGGAATGCCACAGATTTATGACTTGACTTATTTCAAGAAAGGGAAGCCGCTTACTGTTGAAAACAATGATCTGGAAGCAGCGATAAGAAAGGAATACGCTAATGATGCGGCAAATCCCAGCTTCCAAGTAACCACACGCGGCAACCTGAACGAGGTTGAGGCTGCGCACTATGAATTTGTTGGAAAACATTTTGCCAAACTTCGTACCCAAAACTGGAAAAAATCAAGAGATGCATATGAAAAAGCAGTAAGTTTAGTACCTGCAGAGTTTGAGTATAATTGGGGGCTTGGTGTTGCATACGAGAAACAAGGAAAATGGAAAGAAGCTCTTGAAATTTATAAAAAATGTGCTGAGTTCAAAGAAGGAAAAAATAATTCATGGGTTCTTGGAGCATTAGGCGTTGCATATGCCAAAACTGGACAAAAAGATGAAGCAGTGGAATTTTTGAAAAGTGCGTTAGAGCACACAGGCGATATTGAACTAAGACATAAAATTCTGAACAATCTGCAATTAATTGAGATAAAATAATGCTATCTGGACACAGGCTTATCTAATTCCCCTGGCCCATAATTTACGGTAATAAAACCGTTTTTATGAACTGAAAGAACGTAACCCTTTTTTGAATATAAGGTGAATGCATCTTTACTGCGTTCTTTTCCAATCTGCCCTTCTTCGATAATTTCTGTTCCCTGCCTAATCTGGGCATTTCCTTTTCCATCTTCATAAAGAGTGTACATCCTATCGAACTTGAACTTTGACGGCTTGAAGGAACTGACTCCCACTAATTCTGGCATTCGGTGTGCAGCTCGTTCCGATGCTTCTTCAGATGGCCTTCTTGTAAATACACTTAGCTGCCCCATAATATCTCCGGCAATATGTCTTGCGGAATAAATATCTACAAGAGGTGTATTAATACTTTTGGACGGGTTAGTGCATGATGCAGTAATCGATAACGCAAGACACGTAATTCTTAAACGCATGTTTTATATTATGGGATAACAGGTATAAAAATCTGCTGATGGCTTAAGATTTAGCCATTAATGCCCCGTATACCCGCAAATACTCTGCATCTAGTTTTTGGGCAAGTTGCTCTGCGTGAGCCGAAGCTTCTGCCTCAGATTGTCCGACATCCACTCTTGCCATTNNTTTGCGTCATTGCAGCCAGGTTAACAAGGAAATTCTTTTCATGCAATGCAGACATAAAGGAAGCGCGGGATTCGGTTAAAATCCGAAGCCGTGTGAAGTCCACGAAACGGGCATGATCCTGCGCATCCGGAAATACATTAAGTGCAATATGCCCATGGATAAAACCATTTGCGTGTAATCGTGCGATCTCACGCACAAATGAGAAACAGAAATTTTCTTTTCGCTCTATTGAAACAGTTTTGTCTTCAAAAAACCCGGCAAGATCGCGAAGTCCTGGTTTCCATATTGAAACTATAATGTGCGCCCTTCCATCATCTACAAGCGCTATCGGCATTTCGATTACTGCAAGGCGCGCCTGGATAGTCCCATTGAGCAGGCTGAAAAGTTGCAGGGCAGTGGTGCCTTGCCATTCAAGAGGAGAAAAACGCCGTACTGCTACTTCATAATGCCCAAAGCTATGAACCGCCACTACGGGATCCATACCGACTGTTCTCATCGGCTTGGTTTCAAGCACGTCAAGAATCCTATCCGGGTCATGCTTTGGCCAATGAACGACTGTAATCTCCCTGCCTTGCACAGCAAAGGCAGTAATCTTCCAGTTTAAGCGCATATAATTATTCATGCATATCACATTTTTTAAACCCATCCACCACAAATACAAATCATGACATTCAGGCAAAGGGCTGCGGATGCATTCGGACGCGTAGAATGGAGGGGAATGAATCCATTTCGCGTAATTGCGACTACAGGTTTGCTGGTTGATGATACACTGCATTCTGGAGTAGAAAAAGCGGCAAAATGCATAGGAAAAGAAGATATATGCGAACGTGGAGGGGCAATAAATGCATGCATAATTACGGGAACATGTACCGGGACTTTGATTAATCCGCGCGATGCAGTTATTTACGCAGCTCTTGGCTTTTTTGCGTGGATTATAACAAAAATACATACGCATAAATTAAGTGAAATTGGTTACAATACTGGGGAGCCTACCATAAAAGAAAAACTGGAAGGTTTGACCGGGCAGGCAATGGTCATACGGCTGTATACGTTATATGAAACAATTTCAAGTACAATAAGCGGATTTTTGAAGGAAGGAAGCCAATTCGCAAATGCAGTTATATTTGCGCACATAACTATTGCATTTTATATGTCATCTCCAAGCAACGGCATAATTGAAAGAGTCAAAAACTTCATAAACCCTTCACGAGATAATACTACTGGAAACGGAAAACCGGGAACGGGAAACTGATATGAAAACCTTGAACAAAGTTCAAGATTTTACATTTTGCGGTGGCAAAATATGAAAGCAGTCATCATGGCAGCAGGGGAAGGCGTGCGGCTCAAGCCGCTTACCAATACGCGCCCAAAGGTAATGCTGCAAGTCGCAGGCAAACCAATCCTCTGGCATCTTCTTCATGAGGTTAAAAAAGCCGGAATAACTGAAGTGGTAATCGTTGTCCGCCATCTTAAAGAGAAGATTATCGAATATTTCGGCAAAGCGGAAATCCAAAAAGAGCTCGGAATGAAAATCGAATTTGCAGTCCAAAGCGAAAAGAACGGAACCGGAGAGGCAGTTCTAACCTCGGAAAAGGAAATCGTTGGAAAAAGTGGTGGCTGTTTTGTCGCGCTTGCTGGAGATATTGTAACAGAAGCAAGCGTAATTAAGGCGGTAATCGATGCTCACAAGAAAGGACAGCAGAAAGGAATAACACTTGCAGTTAAGAAAGTAAAAAACCCTCATCTTTATGGAGTTGTTGAACTAAACCAGAATGGAACCGTGCGGCTCTTTGAAGAGAAAACGCAGAAACCGAAGAGCGACCTCGCAAACCTTTCTGTTTATTGCATGGATGAAACAGTTTTCAATGAAATCCGCACCATACCAAAATCAGAGCGTGAAGAATACGAAATAGTAAATATCTTCATCGGAGCATTGGCAGTAGTTGTGGATGGATTCTGGATGGATGTTGGATATCCCTGGCATCTTTTTGAGGCAAATGATTATTTGTTGTCCCGCAATGATGGCAATACCTCACATGGAAAAATAGAAAATTCAACCATACGCGGAAAGGTTATTCTTGAGCAAGGTGCAGAGGTGTTTGACAGCTATATTGAAGGAACAAGTTATATCGGCGCTGGAAGCAAGATTGGCCCTGGCGCAATATTAAAAGGTAATAATTCCATTGGCATGAACTGCGAGATTGGCGGAGCGACCACAGTAAAAAACTCGATTTTGTTTGATAATGTAAAGGCAAAACATCTTTCTTATATCGGAGATAGTGTTATCGGAAGCGATGTTAATTTTGGCTCTGGAACTCAGATTGCGAATTTCAGGTTTGATTCTGACAATGTAAACGTGCTCACTGAACGCGGGTGGGTAAACACCGGAAGAAAAAAGTTCGGCACAGTGGTAGGAGATAATACCAAGTTCGGAGTTCTTGCTTGCACAATGCCAGGAAAATTAATAGGAGAAAACTGCTGGATAAGCTCAAATGTAGTTGTAAACAAGAATATTCCCCCGGATACAAAGGTTTATGTTAAGCAGGAATTGCATCTGATGAAGGGAGATGGAAAGGATGGGGAAAGCGAAAAATAATCGGGCCCAATGAGAAGTGGTAAAGTTTCCAGCACCCTGTTTCCGGCAACCAGCGACGAAAAAGAAGGGTTTCCTGCATCGGGTAATCAGCACCAAAAATGTAGTAAAGAGGATTCGAAGTTAACCCGAAAAAAACTGGCCAAAAAATGGCCGGAAATCAAAACACACCTGGACTATCTGAGCCGTAACTTATCAAAAGGCTATCTTGTTCGTGCGATTACAATCTTGGCAGAAGCCCGTAAAGGCCGCTTTCTTCGCAGGAGAACTCCAAAGTATGGGTCAATGAACAAAGGCTTTACAGAAGATGAAATCGAGAGGTTTTTCAGCGTTATAGATGAACCAAAAGCAAGGCTACTGTTCAGCTATCAGGTCGTTCTTGGCCTTAGGATTGGTGAGGCTGTACGGGTCAATATCAAAGACATAAATTTGCGGACAAAGGAGCTTAGAATAGACACAGAAAAAAGCGGAAAGGTTGATTATCTTCTTATTCCAGCAGACCTTTTCAGCCAGACCATAAACTATATTTCAACATTTGAAAAGGAAATAGCGCAAGCCAGAGGATTTTTGTTCTTCTCCTTTACTGCTGGCAGAAGAACCGAGTGCACAAGTCCGTATCTGACATCCCATTCGGCAAGGCTTATTTTTCAGGAGTACATAAAAAAGTCCAAATTGCAAGAGGTTTATGGTCATGCAATGGCTCCTTATCCCAGGTCATTGTATCGCCTTACTCCGCATTCTCTAAGGCACTTTGCAATTACCAATTTCTGCAAAAAGAACGGCGGGAATGTTGCGTTGAGTGCAAAGTTTGCCAGGCACAGCAATTTGCAGACGACGATGGTTTATATCCATACAAGAAAGGAAGAGCTTTACGCGAGCATCGAAAGGGCACAGGATGAAGGGTTGTTGAAGAGGGTGAGGGAAATGCAGGAAAAAATATAGAATAAATTTACCTTACCAGCATTTAAAAGAGTTAAAGAAGATGGATATGTAACAAAGGGAGCGGCATGGCTGACATTAGTTTCATCGAACTGGTTCTGCGGGCATTTAAGAAAATAGATGCTGAAATCACGATAGAATCTCACGAGCACGATTTTAGTCCTAGACTTGTAAAATACTTTGTTGAAGGCGTACTCGGCTACACTGGCAGCGAATATGTCTTTGAACGCGGCAGGACGGACGTAACCCTTCTTGACGAGAACAAAAATCGCGCGGTTGTTATTGAAACCAAACGTCCGAACGAAAACCTTGATGCTGAAAAGTGGCGTGACCAAGCTGGTGAATATGCAGATTCATCCACGCGCTTCGTGGGATTGACAACAGGTTATCGTTTTCTCCTTTGGGAAGTAACAAAGCAGGAACGGGTTCTCAGGGTTGACCTTAGCTTTAAGGTGCTTATTGATTCCAAGCGGATGAGCGAGGATAAACTTTCCACCAGGGAAGCGGAACAGCTACTTTTCCTTGGCAACATAACCAAGCAGCAGGTTTGGAGCGAGAGCAAATATTCGAAGTTCGATGAATACTACGCTACTATCGATGTCTCAGAGGAAGGCGGTTTTGATAGGCTGATTGAACAGCTGAATTACATCTCCAATGATCTTTTGCGGCAATATACCTATTCTGCATTTGATGAGTATTACGCCGGTTACGCACAGTACATGCAGACCAAGGGAGAGCTAGAGCAGATAAAAAAGATGAACGGCAACAACAAGAAGCAGGCTGCCGACATCGCAAGATTTGAGATTAAGACCGAAGGCAAATACAAGAAATATGCGGATTTCTCAGGCTATTATTACTGGAAGGCAGTTTCCAACAGGCCTGACGACAAGGAGGAGGAAAATAAGCAGGTGTTTTGTAAAGAATCAATCTATCTTCTCATAAACAGGCTGCTTTTCATCAGGATTTGTGAGGATCGTGGGGTGCTTGGTAAGAAAATATCCAACGGCGGCATTGAAAAGTTGCGCGAACAGCTTTACGAACCGGTGCTTGGCGATACGGGAGTTTTCAAGCAGATAGTCCAGTTTTCTTATAGCGGTGCTAAGAATATCTATCATCATTTCTACGAAAAGGACAACCCGCTTGACTGGTACGAAAGTGGCGATGGCGAGCTCAACCGGGTTTTGAACCGGGTGCTTTGGATACTAAACGNNGGGCGAGTTTTATACCCCTGACGAAGTGATAGACTACATACTTGACGCGGTTGAATACGTTCCAAATAAGGCGATTGAGGAAAAGGATTTGATAGACCCTGCATGTGGCTCTGGTGGCTTCCTTGTGCGGGCTGCAAGGAGACTTATAGCACGGCAAGTGGTGAAATTCGGCAAGGCAACACCAGGGGAGGCGCTTAACAACAAGCACTGGTCCGAAGTGTACGCGCGTCTGACCCCAAAGGAGTGCGAGGAGATCGTAACTTCAGTCGCCATGCACATACACGGCTTTGACATAAACCCATTTGCGGTTGGCATAAGCGAAATGAACCTGCTTTTCCAGGTGATTGACCTTTACTCCAAGGTAGTCAAGGAAAATAGAGGCTTCAAGGTGCCCCGCTTTAAGGTTTACGAAACTGACTCGCTGGAGATGCCGACCGAGCAGACCAACATTTCCCATTTCTATGGTGAAACAGGAAAGAGCCTGGCCAAGGACAAGGACACGAGCGACGAGATGAAAAAGAAAAAATACGATTTTGTGGTGGGAAATCCTCCGTATGTCAATACTTCTAATTTAGGCAGCAGCATTCTGATAGATACCTACCGAAAGACCTATTCCGAGACAGTTTTCCGTAATTTCGACCTGTATATCCCATTCATTCAGCTAGGAGTTCAATTAATGTCTGGCAAAGGCAGAATGTCATATATCTGTTCAAATCAATTTATGGTCAAAGACTATGGAAAGAACCTACGCCGCTACCTAAGCAAAAATGTCGGTGTCCGGGAACTTATTGATTTTGAGGACAACCGTGTTTTCGACTCTGCTACTAATTATCCTCTTATCTTTATTTTTACTAAGGAAAGCACCCCGGCAACCCTTTGCGCTAAGGTTTTGTCTAATGACGAAAATGTCTTCAAGGAGATTTGGGAATATAAAAATTCTGGTAAGAAGCCAGTAAACTTGGCAATGTTCAATCTCCCATCCAGCCAATTTTCAGATGACCCCTGGATAATCCGGCCGAAAAGCGAACAAGGGGTAGTCAAGAAGCTGGCTACTTTGCCGAAACTTTCAGACCGTGCAACATTTGTTTCTGGCTTGAGAACTGGTAAAGATGGCGCATATTTTGGCAGGATTGAAAACAATGACCAACCCCTCTTAACAATAACCACAAAACTAAAGACTGCAAAAGTCGAGCCAAAAATTGTAAAGCCGACATTGAAAGGTAAGGACGTGCGAAAATGGGGCGCAAAAGCTTCTATTACCGCGATTTATCCCCATAGCGACAGTCCTCCGCATACATTTTCATCAGAAATTATGGCTAAAGAATTCCCAAATACTCTTAATTATTTCAAGGAAATAAAGGCCATACTGGATGGACGTAAATGGTTTAAGAAAACTGCAATAGAGTTGCACGGAGAATTTTATGCGATGATGTACTTTGATTTGCCATCTGATTTTGATAGGGCAGAAATAGTAACACCCGCACTTACTAAAGAACCAAATTTTGCTTTGAATGATGAAAAAGCACTCTTTATCGGCGGAACTGCAGGTATCATTGGTGTTTGCCCGAAAATGAACAAACACTCCCTTCTTGGTATTCTTAATTCTAAAGTTTTTGTTTATCACCTAAAGACCCAACCCATAAAGTCTGGCGGTTATAGGCAAATGAGCGTAAATAGCCTTTCTAAATTCCCATTACCGCAAGAAAACAAAAATCTGGAAACCGAGATTGCTGCCAAGGTGGTGCAACTCTTAAAAGCGAAGTCAAAGAATGAGGAACTTAAGAAGTTTGAATCAGAAATAGACGACCTTGTTTACGAACTTTACGGGTTAAGTTCCGAAGAGCGCAAGATTATCGAGAAAGCTATTGGAGGAGGGTGATAAAAAAGTGTGAACGAAATAATTTCAAGATTGATGGCTGATCTGTTTCTGGTTGCTGATAACTGGCTGCTGGAAACTGACTGGCCGTAACTGCCCGCGTCGCTTGTGCAAATGACGCACGTAGCGAAGCAGGCAACCAAAAAATTTGAGGTGAAAAAAATGGTAGAAATCGAAAAATTCGGCCCGAACTCGATGGTATTCGAATTCAATTTTTTTAGATGAAAAACCTTGCGAGGTTTTTGGTGATTCCAACGTCGTCCGTTCTGGGAACTCGCTGCAGGATGCAAAAATAAATAAACGGGCCCAATGAGATTTGAACTCACGACCTTCACCTTTAGCCGGTGAAGGAATTTTGAACGAATTGTCGTTCAAATCGACCTTCACCTGAAACCTTTTAGAAAAAGGTTTTCGAAAACCTCTTCTTCGAATAGGACGGTGCCGCTCTATCCATATCAGGAACCGAAAGACTTATGAGAAGTCAAAAGGTTCTAACTGAGCTATGGGCCCAAAACAAATAACTAGGATACTTTAATCCGACTTGTTTTTAACTTTTAGGAACCGATAATTAGACTTACAAATTTATGAAGTGATCCTATGAACATAGTTATCTCCGACGACATGGAAAAGGAAACAATTGATGCACTTGGAACAATTGGAAAGGTTATTTACAAGCCAGCGAACCTTTCTGAAGCATTGAAAGATACAGAAGTTCTTATCGTGAGAAGTGCGACAAAGGTAACCAAGGAACTACTGGAAAACGCGGGCGGAACAAAAAAATTAAAAATTGTCGCACGTGCAGGAGTTGGCCTTGATAATGTGGATGTCAGGGCATGCGAGGAACGCGGAATAACTGTAATCAATACCCCGGCAGCAAGCAGCAATGCAGTTGCAGAATTAGTTATCGGAACAATGATTTGCCTTCTCAGGAATGTCCAGAAGGCGCACCTTCAGATGAAGACGAGTGTTTGGGGAAAGAAGGGACTTATGGGTAATGAAATTGGTGGCAAGACACTTGGAATAATCGGATTTGGAAGAATCGGCTCCCTTGTCGCGGAAAAGGCAGGCGCACTTGGAATGGATATTATTGCATATGATCCGAAACCAAGAAAAGATGCGGGCGGAAATTCAAAAATAAATATAAAATTTGTTCCGCTCGACGAATTACTGAATTCCGCTGACATAGTTACGATTCATGTCGCACTCAATCCTGAAACAAAGGGCATGATGGATGCCAAGGCAATCGCGAAGATGAAAAATGGCGCGTATTTGATTAATGCCGCACGTGGCGGGATTGTTGACGAAGATGCGCTTTATGATGCATGCAGGAACGGACAACTCAGAGGGGCGGCACTTGATGTTTATGGAAATGAACCATATTCCGGCAGGTTGCTGGAACTAGACAATATTCTATTCACCCCTCACATCGGTGCAAGCACAAAAGAGGCACAGAAAAGGATTGGAAAGGAATTGGTGGAGAGATTAAAACAAGAATTGGAATGTTGAATCTACAACCCGATAAAATCCTTGCTCATTTTACCCTTTGGAAAGAAAACCCCGTCTTTTGATCTTACCGGGAGCTGAAGCTCGTTTGCAACTCTGAGAAGCTCGGTTGAAGGCGCATAATACCTGCTTTCCAAAGTAAGATATGGAACCGCACCGTTAGGAGTTTGTTGGTGCTCAACAATCAGTTTATGGCGCTGGAGGAATCCGTTTATATTAACGCGGACTTCGACAAAGCCCTGTTTCAATATTTCCTCGCGTGTTTGGGTTTGCATCACAACACCAAAAACTTTACGTCCTTTCCCTTTTTTACCTTTACTGATTCCTTATCTTTGAGACGCTTTATGTAGATTCCATCAATGATAAGGTCGGCATCACGGTTTGATGAGATTAAGATTTCTGCATTTTCATCAAGAACCATATGCGAGATTGTGCGCTTGTAGGGACAGATTGGAATGACTTCTATAAGACGCGCCTTTTGGTCAAGAATATCCCCACCTGCAGAATACGCGTAGGCACTTGAGCCTGTTGGGGTTGAAATAATAATTCCATCTCCGGAAAACTCGTGCGGAATTCCATTAATATTTACGTAAATCGTTATCACGCGGTAATCGGTGGTATGGACGACTATGTCGTTTATGGCGGGAATATTGACGAAACCAGCGGACTTNNTTTTTGTTTTTTTATTTTTTCCGGATTTTGCTTTTCCTGTTTTTCCTGTTTTTCCGCTTACAGAAGCAAAGATACATAAACGGGATTCGGATTTATTGTTTTTCAGAACCACAATGAGTTCTTCTTTCCAGTTGTCGTTTCGCAATGCACAGATATGGCTTGTTGAGCTTCCGATTCCGAGAACAGTGCCTTCAATGGCTCCAAGGCTGTTGTAATAAAGAATTGTTCCGTCCCCGCCTATGCAAATGGTCGCATCAGCGCTTGTTTTCACAATACGAAAGCCTGAATACCTGAGAAATTCTGAAACCTCACGCGAAAGTTTCCCTGCCCATTCCTTGCGTGTGTTGAAAAGGATCCCGACCTTCTTGATGTACATATGATAGACTTGGAAAAATAAGGTTTAAGTGACTAACTGGATAAGGTTCGGAACAGACGCGGCTGGCTCAATCGGGAAATCATACAAGGTCAGGACGGATTTTTGAAATATGGACTTTCATTAAATGAGATACCACACCGTTATTCATGCCGAGTTGTTGCGCAATTGCAGTTTGAGACAGAAATCTGTCTTTTTCCCTGAGCGAGATGATTTGTTTTACCGAGTCGATTGTTTTGGGTAAAATCGGTGTTCCTCCATTTCGCCTGTCCTCAAGGCCAGTGAAATAGCGGTCAATATCTTGGTATGCTAATTGGGAAGGAACGCCGGGCTGAACCTCTAGGTTTTCCGGCTTTCTGAGCCTCCTGACAAAAGCAGGGCTGAAACCTCTTCCAACCTTATTCGCGGGAAATTCCTTTGTCAATATACCTGCAACAGCTCCTGCTTTGATGCCCGGAGAACCGTGTTCGATCTCGGCAACCCTTGCCTCAAGAACCTCTCTTGAAACGATATCCATGACTGGAGGATTCTGAGGAATTGCACCAGCTACTGGTGGTTTTGATTTTCGGTTTGGATTTCCACATCTCCATCTGCGTTCTTTTAGCTCTGGGCTGGCCGGGTAAATGAAATTATGTATAAGAACAGAGACATAATGGTGCGTGAACCGACCTTTTGAATTAAACGGGAATTCATTTGTTAGAATCTCTGCAATTTGAGTGTTTGACAAATCCGGATTTATATTCAATATTTCTATGACTCGCTCTCCAAGTGCCTCCCTTGAAACTGGATTCATGGCAGCTGGTTTTAGCTTTATACCAAATAGGACAGATGATTGTGCGGTTGGAGAATCCGATAGCTTTGGTTCTGCTGGTAGGGAGCCTTCAACAGGGACTTGGCCCATCAAAATCAGGCGAAGGCGCATTGATAATTTACGGAATTCATCCGCGATTGCAATTCCAATATCTTTTTGTTCCGCATGCTCGCGAAGAGACGCAACCTGTGCACTCAGCTCACCGACTTGTTTTGCCATTTCGCCAATACATTTTGTCAAATTTTCAAATTCTGCATCAGAAACAGAAGAAGCGGCTGTTTTGGCAACCCCCTGCGGCTTTGGAACGGAGGCCATTTTCGCAATCAAATCCCTAAGACGCGAAACTTCTGCATTCAGTGCCGAAACCTTTTCTGGCAGGTCATCGGCTTTTTTGGCTTCGGGATTCATCATCCTTCTCTTTAGTGTGTCCAGCTCTTTTTCAAAAGAAGCCTGCCTTCTTTCAAATTGTGAAACATCAACTGGGATTGCGGGAGTTACCGGGTTTGCGGATTGCACCGTGCGGCTTTCTCCCAATTCTTCAAGAATTTCGGATTTCAAACGATCTCTCATTTCTTCAAGCATTCTGGAAACATCATCGCGGGAAATTCCGGTTGCTCCTGTTCTTGCCGCCTTTTCAAGAGCGGAAATACGAGCGGTTATTCTGTCCGATTCTTCGCGCAAGCCGGCAAGCATTTTGGCAATTTGTTCCGATACAACGCTGTTTTCCTTTTCATTGGTANNTGCACCTCCGAGCAGGCGGGAGGAGTCATTGATATACGTGCTGAGTTTCACCCGGACATACTCTCTCTGGGCATCTGTAAGCTCGTTCCATTCCTTCAGTTCCTGGCCGCTCGGGACTTCAACAACCGCCCCGGTCCTTTGGCTGGTTACGTGCACCATTTTGGTCTTGAACAAGCCTGAGAAAAAGGTTGTATCCTCAGAATCCGGTTCGGTCATTTTTTGGCGAAGGAACATCGCGGTAAGCTGCGGCTTGCACCTTTCGTACTCAACGGAAATCTCAACATCCTTTAGCGGGTCGTGCTGTCTGAATCCTCCAATTCTGGAACTGGTGAACTGGCCATGCCTTTGCTGAGGTAACCCTTGAACAGAAGAAGGTTTCGCGTACTTATCCCCCATGCAACTTACTTTGTCGGCTAAGGGTTAAATAGATTAAAGATTCATGTAGAACCATGGCACTTTCCGACAGAGACATAAAGAATGCATTGAGAAGAGGGATAATGAAGATTGAACCGCTCGTAGTTGCGGGCGAAAACAGCCAGATTGGCTCTGCATCGGTTGATTTAACACTTTCAAATGAATGGTGGTTTTTCAAAAGGGAATATCTGGGCAAACAGGTAGACCTTTCAAAAGTCGGATTTGAAAAGGCGATGGAGAAAACTATCGCGGAGAGCGTTGTTTTGCCTCCAGGCGGGATGTGCCTTGGAAAAACCGTTGAAAAAATTACGCTTCCATCGAACATTATGGGAAAATTAGAGGGCCGCTCGCGGTACGCAAGAATGGGCCTGTCCGTTCATATAACCTCGGCAGTCGTCCAGCCCGGAAGCGATAACCACCAGGTTCTGGAAATCGTGAATTTCGCACCGTTCAGCATTGTCCTTCACAAGGGAATGCGCATTTCTCAGGTCATCTTCCACAGAATGGAAAGTGAAAGCAGCAAGCCATACGCGAAATTCGGGAAGATTGCGAGAAAGCAATAACAGTTGGAGCGCGGAAACGGGCGGAAAAAATGAAAAACGCGAAGAAAGAAACTATTGCAGATGCTGCAACAAAAGTGAAGAAGGCGGGGCTTACCGAGAATGCAAAAATCGCTCTGCTGACAATCGCTGTTTTACTCGTCCTATTTGTAATCGCACCGTCTTTTTACGTTCCGCAGCTGGAAAAGGAAATGACATTTCATTACAAAGAACAACCATTGGAAAAAAACTCTGTGCTTCGGCTGAAAAACGGGGAAAAATATGCTTATGACTATATTGTGGAAGGACTGGGGGATGCTGCAAAAACAACCTCTTTAACCTATGAGATAAGACAATATGGAAAATGCAAAACAATTGTGCTCAAGGAAATAAAACTCAATGAAAGTACGCAACAGCCATGTCTAAAACAGGATGGCACTGATCAGAATGGCTCAAACCTTACACTAACAAATCCATTTATCCTGATGTTCAAGCCATGGATGCTTGCAGTAAAAGAAGGATGGGTATGGAAAGTTGAGCTTCGCGCGGACTATGGACCGGTAAATACTACAACAGAACGAATAGAGATGAGATACACAGGAACAGAAACTTATCTCAACCGAACCGTATATGTAGTTGACATAATCCGAAATGGAAATAAAAATGATAAAATAACTTCGTGGATAGATAAGGAAAAAAGAGTGCTACTTAAGGAAAATGGAATGGCGTATACTATAGAAATAAAAGAAGCTTCAAACTTGGATTAAGAAGAAAATGGTTTTCTCAGAACCTCAAGCGGAATAACAGACTTTGCAAATTCCAACTCGGCGACTGAGATAAAGGTTGGATTTTCTCCCACGCTGACCATTGGCGGTGCTCCGGCTGCAAGCTGGTTTGCTCTTGCACCGATGATGCGTGCGAGTTCGTATTTTGTTAGTTCCATGATTTCACCTCAGAATATGAATATAAATATAATAACATATGATTAAACACTATTGGATTTTATGAAGATGCGCATTATTGATTTTTTCTTTCATTCCTTTTGGCTTTTTCAGAGGCAAGTTCCTCTCGCAGTTCTTTCATTTCCTTTACGAGATTCTGCATATGACCTGCCAGGATTTCTGTGCTCTTTCCGAAGTCTGGCTGTGCAGTTTCACCAGCAGTTATTCCAGAATCAGAGGGACGATTTGTCGCTTCAAGTTTCTCAAGAATCTCATCCACAAGTATCTTATAACCTGAAATTGCAGGGATGGCCCCTTCGCCCTCCTTTGGATTATGGGCTGCGGTTTCTATATGTAGTGTAGCTAGGTTTAAAAACCGCTCTAAAATGGTGCGGGAAATGCTTATATTCTGGATTTTCTCGTAGGGAATGACATCCCTATGCGAGGAGATAACCCCTCGCTTGATTATAATGTCCTTTTCCCCTAGATAAAACGTAAAATGGCGGTATTCCAGGTCTATCCAGATAAAATAGGGCAGAAAAATCACAAGCAGAATAATGAGAAGAATGAATGGATAGAAACCCTTTTCTTTTATTCCAAATAAATCCTGAATAAATAGATAAGAAGCGAATGAAGCGATAACCCAGATTATGAATAGGGCAATGACGGCACCTAGTGCCCAGACTATCCGAATCTTTGGATCAAGATGTCTTGCTCCGGTTTCTTGTCGCGCCAACATAATAAACCACCTCCAACTAAAAGTCGGAGTTGTCTATGCCGTGATTAGACATAACAAATGGGGTTAAAATAGGTTTGGGTCGGATGCAGATTCTGGCGTCTACAAAACAATATAAACATTTCCTTTTTTACCTACAGTGAGAGCGGTTTCTCCTGAAAAACTGAATGATTTGACATTTCCCTTGATGACCTTTATCTTCATTCCGCGCACAAGCCAACTGCCCCGGCCATCAAACATATAAACAACTGCTTCTCCGTGATCGTCGTCGCCAACAACCACACGGGTAAAGGTTTCCTTTGTCCGTCCTTTTGGATATTGTTTGTGGTCAACGGTCTTTACGTCCAGGATATCAGTATTAACATTGCGCATTCCATCCTTGATTTTCGTGATATTCGTAAGCTTCAATTCCTTGAACTTTCTCTTTGCCAAAGTGAACGCCATTTTCGCGTCATGTTCGGTCTCGCGGAGCATGCGTTTTAGCTCTTTTTTCATTATTCCGTCGTCTCCTTCTGAAAGCATCATTGTTTCATATGCTTTTTTGAAGAAGGTCTGCGGAAGATGTTCGACGGTTGCGTCCTCTTTTTGCTCTTCCACTTCCTCAGTTTCTATCTTTTTTACTTCTGAGGTTATCTTATCTATTTCCTGCTCCTGGGTTCCGACAGAATCCAATTCTGATTCCACCGTGTCATCGTCAAGCACATTGACAGGCTCGGAAACAACAAGGGTTTCCTGTACCGGATTTTTGGGGGAAACGACTGACTGTGCCGACTGGGGCGTCTCAACTGGATGTACTTGCACTCCTGAGATGGCATCGATACCGGCGATAGCCTCCAAATAACTAGTAAGAAATTCCTGCATTGCCTGCCTGTTTAGATCATCATGGTTTTCCTTAGTCAGAGGCTGCTTTCCTAAACTTTTGAAATAGACTTTTTCTATTGTTGGCATCATCCTCTTTTTTACGACATCTGCCTTTTCCTTTCCGAGCTTTTTCTCGAAAAGCTGCTCTATTGGGGAGAGAATTCTGCGCTTCTTTTCCTCATCAACAACCTGGGTATCAGGGCTTTGGTCTTTTGAACGGGAAGAGAACAACTCTGCAAACGACATTGTCTCTGCTTCTGTTGATTTCATCTTTTGGAGAATATCCTGGGCAGCGCGTTTTACCCCTGCATCTTTGTCATAGCTTAGTTCAATAAGTGCAAAAACTGCGGCTGGGTCGTCAGTTTCACTAAGGGATTTTGCCGCATCCTTTCTTACCTTGGGGCTTTCGTCGAAAGTCAATGAAACAAGCTTTTGAATATCAGCAGCGGTCGCACTCTGCATCTCCACACCAAACTCATCATGCATTAAAAGGTTAAATACTTATCTTTTAGTTATGGAACCGCGAGAGTTTGAGGAGTGGGTTGGAACGATAACCGGGGATAAAGAAGCTATCGGAACCGCTTTGCAACAGTCATTTAGAATAAACACCCTAAAGATTCCTATTGAGGTTTTTGACGAGGTTTCTGAACTAAAAAACAAAAAAATAAAATGGGACGAAAGCGGACGGACCTACACTGACAAGTTTGATATAGGAAACACGATTGAGTATTTTTTGGGATACCTGCACCCACAAAGCCTTTCTTCGATGATTCCGCCACTTGTTCTTGGGCCAAAGGCCGGGGAGCATGTACTTGATCTAACTGCTGCACCCGGATCAAAGGCAACCCAGATTTCAGCAATTATGGAGAATACCGGAACACTGGTTGCAAATGACTTACCGGAAAAGGAAACAACACTTGTTGCAAACGTTGCGCGACTTGGAGCGCTTAATGTGATAATAACCAATCGGGATGCACGTGATTGGCCTCTTAAGAATGAATTTGACCGAGTTCTTCTTGATGTGCCGTGCAGTGCACTTGGATCAAACCTAAATGCCATGAAAAGATTTTCGATTTCTTATGCTGAATCGCTTGCCCTGGTCCAGAAAAGGCTTATTATGAAGGGATTTGATGCGCTGAAAGAGGGGGGAACGCTTGTTTACTCGACATGTACATACTCTATTGAAGAAAACGAAAATGTAATAGAGTATCTGCTTTCTGTGAGAGAGGAGGCAAAGATTGAGAAAATTGAGTTGGAATATGTTCCTCATGACAACGGATTAACTGCGGAATGCAAGAAATGCTGGAGAATCTATCCCAAGCATTTGAACAGTGATGGGTTTTTCATTGCAAAGATAACAAAGACAGAGTAGCGGGCAAAACCATGTGGAGTGATTGAAATGGAGATTAAAATAGAAAACGCGGAAACTTTCAAAAAATTTCTTTCCGAACGGTTTGGAGTTGTTTTTCCGCACGAGATTTTACTTTCAGATACAAAAGGGCACGGAATACGGGTTCACTCCAGGGGATTAATGGGCAATGTTTACGGATTGAAAGGATTTCAGGCATATTCAGGAAAAAACGGGATAAATCCTTATTTTATGCAGCTTGTTGGCATGCACGCGAAAAAGAACCTGATTGCGTTAAATGAAGTTGATGCCAAAAAATTCATTGCTGGAGAAACCGTGCGGAAAAAAATAAAAATACTCGGAGGACAAGGACCTGTAATCGTTGCCCATGGCGGGCACATCCTTGGTGTCGGGCATTTTGAGAATGGAGAACTTAGAAGTCCATTTTCTCAGGACCGAAGAAGCAGGATAATACAAAATAGGATTAAAGGATGGATTGGGAGGGATTTGTAGAAAAATCAGATTTTTCGTCCAGAGTTACTTCTGCTCTATAACAACACCCATTTCTTCCAGCGTTACAAGGCCGTCATCTGGAGCTGGACCGAATTTTATTCCCTTCCTGCTTGCAGATTTATAGGTGCGGGCCTCATCGTAGAGCTTTTTCAATTCGTCACGAATAACATGAAGCTGGGTTTCGATTTCGGTTATTTCTTTTTCGCATTCAGCAAGATCTCCTATGACATATCTTTTTTTTCGTCTTGCTCGCTCAACCTCATGGAATTGGGCAAGCTGATCATCAAGCTTCTTCGCTGCTTTGAGAAGCTCTTTTTCCATTTTTGGAGTATATGCCTGTGTGGCAATTCTGAATTCTATTGCCCTTCTCTGCCTTCTCAATGGACCAACATCAACATCTCTGGTTTTCTCTAAAAAGGGTTCAAGCGCTTTATCCTCATACTGCTTGTAGCGCTTCCGTGCATTGACCTTTTTTATTCTGTTGATAAGGTCTGTTTTCTTTACTTCAAGCTCGGTGATTTTTGCACCGAGTTCTGCTTCATCCATCATCAAATCACAAAATTAAAGTGGTAATCGATTAGAAACGATACTGGTAAAGACAGTATTTGAGGTATAAGGTTTAAAAAAGATTGGATGGAGGAAATCAAAAGATTTCCGACACCAATAAATCGAAGTGTTCGATTTATGGTCCATTGAACGTTGCGACCAACAAAACGACGATTCGTTTTGTGGTCCACAGAACGTTACGACGTTCTGTCGGACGTTCAATTGGAGAATAAAAATCGAGTGATTTTTATCGGATGGACCACACGTCAGCCTTCTAGAGTTTAATTACATCACCTAATTTCGGTGCAACTGCATCAAGACCGAAATCTTCCTTTAATTCACGTTCGAATTCCTCTGTCGAATCTCCATGAACAAGAACTATTTTTTCCGGATTGGTGGATTTTATCATGTTCAGAAGATCGCTCCTGCCTGCATGTGCACTAAAATCTAAATATTCCACCGGGAATTCGGCTTCAAGACGATTTCCATTTATGATCAGTGCGTTTTCATTAAGAAGACGCCAGGCATTCGAACCTTCCACGCTGTATCCGGTCAGAATTATTTTTGAATTGGGATTCAGCCGCACGACATACCCAAGAACCGGTCCTCCTTCCATCATACCAGCCGAGGAAACGATTACTGCCGGCTCGCGGGTTGCTTCCATTCTCTGATGGTTTTTTCTGACGCTTACAACTGTTGAAAGATCTTTTCTGAATTTTTTTACATCGCTGATATAACCAGGATACCTTGCATATATGAGTGAGATGTCCTTTCCCATTCCATCAAGATAGATTGGAATATGTCTGTCATGCGCGCGGATTATACTGATTAGTTCCTGACTTCTTCCAAGTGAAAATGCCGGCAGGAGTGCAGTACCACCATTATCAGTAGTTTCGTGGATTTCATCCATGAGCTTTTGTTCTAACTTCTTTCTATCAGGGTGCTCGCGCTTTGCATAGGTACTGTCCATTATCAGCGTATTTACGTCGTAATCATATGCTACGCCTCCATGCAAACGAGTAGGACTGTTCTTGAAATCACCTGTATAAAGAACCACTTTGTCATGATATTCCAGCTCGACCAACGCAGCGCCTGCGATATGACCTGCATCACTCAACGTCATTTGCGTCTCTCCGAAACTGATGCGCCTTTCATAGGCAACTGGCACCCAATGCTTTAGCGCAAGATGATACTCACGGGTTTTGTAAGGAAGCGTATCGCCCATGATTTTCATTGAATCAGGCCATAGGATTTCACAAAGGTCACGTGTTGGCGGAGTGGAAAACCATTTAAGGTTATGACTTGGATTACTCGGATTGTTTCCACTACCAGAACCGGAATAAAGATGAGGAATAAAACCGCTGTGGTCAAGATGCGCATGGCTCAAAATCATTGCATCAATCTTTTCGCTGAAAGGCTCTGGAAACTGCGGCTGCCCGCTCTTGTCAAAAATCTTAAGCCCATAATCAAGAAGAAGGTTTTTGTCGGTTTTGAGAAGAAAGGCACTTCTTCCAACTTCACGGGAGGCGCCAAGACAGTGAAGTTCTATATCAGCAGTTTCAGAAGTCATAGATTGATTTCAATGGTGCGATTTAAAACAGTTCTTTTTGTATTCTTATCATGGCTTCTGGCAAAGACGAAGAATTTATGAAACTTGCGATTTCACTTGCAGCAAAAGGGAAAACAACGCCGAACCCGAAAGTGGGTGCGATTATTGTTAAGGACGAGCGAATTATTGGAACTGGCTATCATCAAAAAGCAGGCTTGCCACATGCGGAAATAGAGGCAATGCGAAGATTGAAACCTGAACAACTCAACGGTGCGGAATTATATATAACTCTTGAACCTTGCGTTCATTCGGGAAACGGGAAGAGAACCGCACCTTGTGTTCCTGCAATATTGCGGAGTGGAATTAAACGCGTGGTTTGTGCAATGCGCGATCCAAATCCAAACGTAAATGGAAAGGGAATTGTTGCACTGCGAAAAGTAGGTATTGAAGTTGTGGTTGGAACATGCGAACGAGAGGCCGCGATACTGAATGAAGCATACATGAAGCGCGTGACAACTGGTTTACCATTTGTGACTATGAAAATCGCCATGAGCCTTGACGGCAAGATTGCAACGAGAACAGGAGATTCGAAATGGATTTCCGGTGAAGCTTCCAGAAGAAAAACCCAGGAAATGCGTTCCGAGAGCGACGCGGTAATGGTCGGAATTGGAACCGTGCTGAAAGATAATCCAAAACTTACGTGCAGGATAAAACAGGGCCGCGACCCATTACGGATAATCGTTGATTCGAAATTGAGGATTCCGCTTTCCGCAAACGTGCTGAAGCAGGCGAACGGAATGGTAATAATAGGGTGCGGGCGCGGTTACAATAAGAAAAAGAAAAAAGAACTTGAACTGCTTGGCGCAGAAATATATCCATGCCCGCAAAAGGATGGGGAAGTTGATCTTAAAAGATTCATGAGATCTATTGCCGCACGCGGGATAAACTCTCTTTTGCTTGAGGGCGGAAGCATAATAGATGGTGCGATGGTTGATGCAAAACTTGTCGATAGGTTCTGTTTTTTTATTGCACCAAAAATAATAGGTGGAAAGGATGCAAAACCACCGATTGGCGGAATAGGAGTCAAACTAATGAATGAAGCAATATTGCTTAGAAAGATGGTTGTGGAGAGAATAGGAGTGGATTATCTGATTAAAGGGGAACCCGAATATAAAAAGTAAAGAAAAAACCTTTCGGAAAAAATCAGATTTGATCTGCATTATGCTCGTCCACCCAGCATTTTCCCAATAGTACCAAACAAACCTTTTTCAATTTCCTTCAAAATAACGAACTGGCGCTCTTTGGGGTATTGTTTCAGGACAAAAAAATCGTACACCTTTGCCATCACACAACACCTTTTTTCTTCAGATACCCTTCCTGAATTAATACATTCAATCCATCCTCTGCTCGTTTAGGAGTTACGCCATGAGCCTTGCAGAATTCGCTCAGGTTGATTGAACCTCCATGCACACGAACCCAGTTGAAAAGCAATTCCTTCAGTGAATCATCACTCATTCCAGAGGCTTCGTTGAGTTTTTTGAGGAGGTCGTCTCTTTCGCGTTCACATTCTATCAAAATGCGGGCATTCTCCTCGCTTGAACGCACAAGATCAGTGTATCTTTTAGTAAGACTTTCGTATTTCTCCTTAAGCTCATCAAGCTCAGCAGAAAGATCAACCATGTCCTTTTCAACAAATCGATCAAGCTCACCGAGTAATGCGCCTACTGGAGAATAAAGGGATGCCGCACTTATGTCATAGTAGCCTTCTGCAAGCCTTAGTACATTAATAAGAACGGAAAAAACTTCGATTAGCCGCCTGCGCTTACTGAGGTGCGGTGGAACCGAATAAAGAAGGTCGATTGATTTATCGCTGAAGATTATTCTATAATGAAGGAACTTTTCCCCGCGCAGGTCTTCCCCCTGGGTTTTCTCAACAACAAGTTTGTCCTTAACATAGGAAACCTTGTTGAAACCAAGCTCCCCTAAAACAGGAATAAGCTTGGAAACGGCCTTTTTCCTTCGTGCGGTTACAGATATTTTTTCATTTTCCATAGGAAATCTCCCTGACAATGTGTTCAATTCCCCATTGCTAATCTTCCACTGATATATTAACTACGCCTTTTCCGGCCTTTCGCATTTTTACAAGAGAGAAAATCTGAATTATGTTCTTTTCATCTATTCCGAGCTGCCTGAGGAATGCAATTATGGATGATTTGGAATATCCGAATTTTTCTAACAATGCAACGATTTTCTCTGCATCAAGAAGGCCATCCCCTCTTTCAAATTCCATTTTCACGATGCCCATCTGCTGTTCGGTAAGACCAAGCTCGTAGAACATTTTCATTAGCTGCTCGCGTTCAACTTCAACTTCCATCTCACCACCTTTTATCTTCAGTAAAAACAATGGTTCTTCTCCATCAATCTTATTAAGCAGGAAGGTAGAACTTTTCCCCTGCCTTTGAGCAAATATCATATTAAGGGCGGCATCACCCACCCCAAACCTTGAAATTTCATTATCAATGNNCAGGCGCATTATAAACATCGTGCCCACGTTGCTGAAAATCGTCTTGTGAAGATCAGTTGGATTCTGGCTTGCCACTATAAGCGCAAAATTATACTTACGTCCTTCACGGACTATTGTTATGACATCGCTGCGTTCGTCATTTGCGATTTTCCATGCCTCGTCAAGAACAACGAATAGTTTTACTCCTTTCTCTTCCCGGATGCCTTCCCTGCGCATTATTTCCTTGATATATTGGAGAATAGTAAGTCCTGCAAGGCTGCGTATTTCCTCTGTTGGAAGGCTATGAAGATCAATGCAAACAAGGCCCGAGTGCGTGATCTTTTTCAAATCAATGCTGCTCTTCCCGGAGAAAAAATCGCTTCCTTCAACAGTGAAACGCTTGACCAGGCGGGCCGCGCTTTTCTTTTTTGTCTTCAAAAGTTGTTTTGCAACATCGGCAAGAGTGGGATTTGAATTCTTTTTGGCAGCCTCATAAACTTCTTCCAGCGCCTCTTCGATATCGTCCCTCTCATGTGGATAGGTTTTGAGGTCAAGAAGAACATCCAGTGCTGAAACGATTTGTTTTATACGCTCACTTTTCGTTAATCCAGCAAGGTCAAGGAGATTGAGCTTTTCTTCTCCGAGATTGATTACTGTGCCACCAGCCTGTTTTACCCATTTCACATATTCGCCAACCCAGTCCAGAATTATCGCATTGGAATCCCACAAAAGAGAGGCACGGGTAAGGAAGCTTTTTACAAGATACGAATTATGTACAAACACTCCCCCAAAACCGGCTAAGAAAACCTCGTTATCAACCGAAAGGTCATACACAAATTCGTTCTTGTCGTCGACCAGTTGCTCTGTTTTTTCAACAATTGGATCCCAGAATAAATCCCCATTAGCCAGATACTCCAAGAACTCGACGTCTTTGTCTTCAAGTTGCTCCCCCTCAATCTGTACCTGTTTTAGAAAATTTGCCAGATAACCCTTAGTAGGTTGCCTTAGGCCAGTTCTGATGGAATAAGTCATTTGGGTGCGTTGAATATTGAATTTTTTCCTTACCGTTTCGATCGTGATTCCAACATTCGGAATTACATCAACGTTACTATGCCCTTTCCCACATCGCTCCACGAGTGAGATCAGGCTATGCTTTTTTCTCTCTGTTACAAAACCGATCTTTTCTGAGTATTTTTGAATATTCTCTTTGCCAGAGATGGTGATTTCATAGTAAATAGCACCTGCATGTTGAGAATTTGTCGCTCTTTTCCAATGTGGATGAAGTCTCGTTACTATTCCAAATCTCAAAAGCGCATAAGAAAGCTGGTTAGCCAGCTCTTTTGATTTTGTAGTTGCACTTACTTCTTTTTCCTCGACACCACCGTCCCCTTCAAAATAACCTTTTAAAAATTCGGCAAGATACTCCTGTTTAGAACTAAGGATGCAAGCAGGAATTTTTTTATCATCTGATTTGCCAGTAAGCCCGAGCCCCTTTAGCAATTGAACTATAGCTGTTGCACTTATGCGAAGGGCATCGCGTATCGAAAAGAAATTAAACCCTAGGGCTTCCAAGCATTTTTTTATATCATTCAGAAATTCGGTTTCCGTAGTAGAAATATTAATGAAATGTTTTGTGATGCAGCCTTCAGAAACGATATAACCACATAATCTTGCAAGTGCCTTCGCCCTCGAGTCTTTTATTTCACATGGAAGCAACACCGTGCCGTTTTTGCGTCTTAGATTAATTTGCGATTTTATGGACTCCAATCCGAGTCCAAGAGCGCAGATTATTTTAATGAAATAATCTATGGGAATTGCTCTTCCGCATTTATAGCGGTACAGATATTTATCATTGCCTTTGTTAATTGGGAATTTTTTACGGATCGCACGATAATACTTTCCTATTAGTGGACCTGCTCCTGAAACATGGATGCAGCTATCCTTCAACAAATCAAATACATCGATAACGAGTTCATTCCCTTCGAACGAGATCAGTCTCGGCACAGGAAGATAATCGTCAACCCTTACTTCTGAACCCCTGGCAACCGATATTTTTTCATCCCTGATAACTACGAGATTGTGATCCCCCGTAGTTCTTATCCCACGGCCACTTGCAGTTTTAAAAGCATACATCTTTTGCGGTGCTTTTTTACGGCCAGCAAAGCGTACTGGTATCCACTTTGCTTTTAGTCTTTCATCAAATGTATAAATTTCAAGCGGTGGATTCGGAACTCCTTCTATATCATCTAATTGTTGCACGAACATTGATTGTTTTATGATTTCGTCTACCAATTCCCCAATTTTAATTATTTCTGTGCTCCCGTTTCTTCTAATAAGGACCGGTTCGCTCTTATCTATAGATTTGCCGCTTCCAGTAATCCCGACTATGGAGATGTGCGGATTGATAAGTTTTTTGAAATCCCAAAATACAGGGGTTCCGAGAAAGCGGGTTTTACCAAGATAAATTCCATCTCCTGGAGGAGAAAGAAGCAGTTCCTTGCGTGGCTCTGGTGGATGTACCAGAATCATCTTGCCGGCAAGTTCTTTGGAAAGGATATAGTTTAATTGCACTTCAAACGCACCTCAGAATGTTTCGTCCCTAAGCTCTTCCTGCGTTGTTGGGAAAAATCTGTCCCATTCAAAGCATTTGAGCATTTCTGTATCAGAAAGTTCGGTAACATCAGTGCCCATTGAACTTGAAAGAATAGTGGAGACTTCCTTTGCCTGTCGGCGTATTCTGGCGATTGCTTCTTCCTTTGTAAGGCCAAACGAGGTTGTTGAAGCAAATGCGATTACTTCCACAGGTCTTTCCCCGTGAGTGATGCGCTCCAGCAAACGGTTCCACATCGCGATTTCTCGGTCAAGGCGCACAGATTCATCTCCTTTTCCGCCGCTAAGCTTTGCCTTCTTTGCCTCTGCAGAACTGCGCTTGGTTTTTATTTCGTCTATGTGCTTACCTAAATCAACCGCAGCGACTAGAAGGGAGATTTTAACCACATATTTGAGTGAAGAAATCGCCTTTTCAAAGGATTCGAACATAGAATGCTTTTCATCCTTGGATTTATCCAGGCTGCTTTCATAGAATCTGATTTCCAGGAACTTTGTTGCATAATATCCGTTCTCGGCTTTTTTCATGATAAAATCGCGTGTTGGAGGGACTTCATAGCCATCTCTGATTTCCACCAGATTGGTGGCCTTGGAGAACATTGGAAATAATAAGTAGCCGTATTTCCACATTACGATACTTAGGAAAAATAACAATGCTGCAATGACGGAAAAAAACGCTCCTCCAAAAATAAACGAAATCAATATTGCTATTGCACCGCCAACGAGAGATGATATTACGATTCCACGATTCATCAACATTTTTTCACCTCAAATATTTAGTTTCCATATAACCCCTACAAAAAATGTTGAGACTTGAACGGATTTCACATGGAATAATATGTAATTCCATCGCACCATTGGGACCGTTCAAGCGGATCAACATACATTCACCTCACAACTACACATACCGATTGCCATATATTATTGCTAAAACCTCTAAATTAACTTTGATGGAAGACTAAATTCCGAGCCAAGAACAGATGTCAGCTCCTTGATGAAAACAATTGTTATCAGAAGGGAAATCAACGGTGCGATTACAGAATAAAATAATAGTTTGGACACTGCGTTTGCACTCTTTTGGAGAGAAAATGAGATATCTCCGGTTAAATCGATGCCAACAACACCTGCACTAGTATTATTCGAGGAAGTGTTTCCGCTCGCGTTTCCAAGTGCGGAACTAAAACTCATGTTGTCTATTTTTGATGCGATTGCGTAATTGTTGTTTAGATCTAACAATGGAACAACTGCGTAAGCGGAATTATTGTTAAAGGAAGCGAACGAAGAGACGGACAAAGCAACTTCTGCGTCTGGATTCGGGAATGCGAGAATGAATAACGGGTAGAAAGCATAGAAACCTATTGCAAATGCGATTAGGAACCCGCCAATTCTACGGGTGGCAAAGAAAGAACGCAATACTAAACCGATTGGAAAGAACATGGCTAGTCCATTCTGCGCAAAGAATGAAAGAAGCTGGATATTGAGGTTGAGAAGAATTAAAACAAACTGAAGCGTGAGCAACTGCGATGCAATAATCGCAAGCGGACCACCGAGATTTGCCAATGGCTGGATTGAGAACGAACCAAAATCAAGCACAAGATTTTGATAATAGCCAAGAATATTTGACATTTTGAGCATTTCCTGAAATAAGAGAAATGAAGAATCCGCAGTTTTTCCAAAAATGCAGGAAAGTTCTCCCAATGCATCTGCGCCCTCCTGGCAGGTTACAGCAAGCAGCGAAGAAGTCGTTGCCTTGATTGACTCGACGACGACAACCGCCGAGCCGACAATCGCAGCGTTGAGAACCGACTGGAATAATTCGTCAATTCCGAACTGTTCAATGCGACGATAACCAAGAGCCTTGCCTATGCCAAGGGCTATACCAGCGATGATAATTGAGATTGTTACAACAATGACGGCTACTTGCATTCCTATGAGTTCCAAGATACGACCTCCCGACTATAGCAAACAACGAAATGTATGCTCCCAGATAGAAGGGGAAAAGAAGATATAAAAAGACTGCGATTGGCTCCTGAGGCGCGAATTCGATTGATCTTGAGATTCACTGATTCGCAGTTCGTCTTGAATCAAAAAATCCTGGTTTTTATGTTTCCTGTTCCAGATTGATTTACACTCTGACATATTTTTAAACACAACTACCCAAAACGCATTTATCCTGATCATCTCAAGGAGGACATAACTCTGGTCTCTGCCAGAGAAGATGAACGTTGATAATATGCAAAAAGAGAACCCCCAAAAAAGAAGCGCCGCAGAAAAGCTGATTCGCCATCTGCATGCCCATATTGTCAGTGTATGGTACCGTGACGGGTTCGTAAAATTAAGTCCGATTGAACTTCTGGACAGGAAAAATTTTCTATTTATCGGGGATGAAGAAGAACGCAGTAGTATGGAACGCGAAATGATATTGATAGCCGAAAGATATCTTGAAGCTAGTGGAAAAAAAGGGCTTACTGTAATTGGAGTGCGAGTTGAGGAACGGCAGGTAAGCGATTATGACGGGGTTTCCGTGCAATTGCATCTTAAACCGAACACCGGAAAAGGAGATTTTATACTGATAACTTTTGCATCAACTAATCGGCAAGCGGATTTTTTTCACCATACAATATTGCCTTTTGCGCAATTTGACGCGCGTGATCCGCTTTTTGAGCCGCCGTTTAAAACTCCGGCACCTGCTTCGATAGGTCAAGAAAGACCAATACAGGTTTTTTCAACTGTAGTCGGGACAGTGCGGATCAATATGCAAACCGGAACCCTTGAATTTAAAACAGCGGATGGAACGGAATGCAGCTTTTCATGGAGAACTAGGGAAATTCGCAGAGCAGGACGCAAAGTAGTGCTGCATAAAGATGTGCCAATGGTTTTTGTGTCTGCTGTGAATGCAATAAGAGAACGGGATGAACAGACAAAAAAGATCGCGGATTTGTTTGACGAGGATTATGAGAATCTCGAGAAAAAGGCTCCTGTACCTGAGGTTTCTGGCACTCGTAGCTCCGATCCATTGGAAAATTCAATAAAGACATCTGATGGAATGTTTACTTTTCCGGAAAACGGTCATGTTGTTTACACTGGTGACAATAGCAGTCTTGCATGCGAATTTGTGCCTGAAAGAGAAGTTATCCGTGTTAATTTGAGAATTGTCAAAAAACATACGAATATTCCGCATGAATTTCTTGCTGCAGTTGTAGAAGCCAGAACGCAGTTGTCTGCCCAGATAGTGCAAGGTATTTCAAATGCAGTATTGGATTGCATTCCGGATGAGATAAGACAACGCATGGGAAATGTCAATGCAGTAATATGGTGCTTGCGGCAATAGAAACACTGCGATGAGTGATACAATACAAATCAGCGAGACCAGATACGAGACTGAGATCGAAGACGACCGAAAACCTTTAATTTAGGTTTATCCACTAATAATAACTATGAGATGTCGCATGCTGGTTCTGGGTGCAACTGCTTTAATGCTTGCTAGTCCTAATTCTGGGTGTAGAACTCCAAAACACGAGGGGATAAATATGGGAAGCAGACCACCAATAACCGAATCAGTTGATGCCAAAAGGGAACGCAGACCAATAGATGTCCATACTCTTGTGCCAGTAAGGGAACCAGAAACAGATACTAAGGAAAACCCCAGAATCTTCAAACTGTCTCCTCGGAAACCCGTAAAGATAACACCGTTTAGGTAAATCATTTTGCGAGTTTTTCTATTTCCGCCTTCTTTTCTTGGGCATTTTTCAGCAAGATTACCGCATTTTCAGAATACTCATTCGGACCCGCTCTAATCGCAGCTCTCAAAACATGTTCCGCCTCAGCATAAAAAAACAGTGCTTTGTCATAATCTCGTTTAACCAGTGCATCTCTTCCCGCATTGTTGTATGAAACTCCCAGATCATACATAGTCTGCACATCTTTTGGTGCGTGTTTGAGCTCCATTCTAAAATTGGCAGCTGCATTTTCATAGTCTCCACATAAAAAGTAAGAGCGCCCTAGGAGATAATAGTATGCAGATTCATCGTTTTTCATTTTTACTGCATAGTCTAGGTGTTTTATTGCCTGTTTATAGTCTCCCAACTGATGGTAGGCCTGACCAATGTTAAAGTGGGTGATTGAATTATCCATTCCTTTTTGAAGTGCAGTCTGAAAATTTATAAGAGCATCTTGCCATTGCTGGTTTGATAAGTGAATATTCCCAAGTTCAAAATAATATAATGCCTCCATGTTTGTTTGACCGCGAATGACTCCGATTTCATTTATTTTCCAGTTCCCAACCCCTCCGGTGGCTTCTTCCCTGTATTTCTCTAATTTATCCCTGAACGTTTGGTCTTTAACCACCTCCTCAGGTGCTTTGAATTTTTTGTCAAAAACCAGCACTTTTTCAAATGCCGGGTCGATATACACAACCTGCCCCTCTACAAAAAACAGGGCTGCATGCCCTTCTTCCTAACTAGTATTCTTTTCCTTGAAATTAACATAAAGCTGGGTAAAATCGGTTATTCCCATCTTATTGGCAAGGACTACGAAAACCCTTGAAAGCTCGTCACAGTCTCCTTCTCTTGTGGAATACGTTTCCTCAACTGTTTTTGGATTTCCCTGAGACGCAGGATTATAACGAAAGTTGAAATAATCCGAATCCCTCATTATCCAGACCAATGCCTCAATTTTTTCAAAATTGGTTGCCTTTGTGATGCCTTTGCCTTCAGTGAATGCAGGTATTCCTCTGGACAATAAATTAGAAACCTCTGCATCGTGTTTTGAATCAAGAAACATTGGATTAATCTGCGTTGGTGGCGCCAGTTTGTCCAATGATTTCGTAGTTGTGAGTTCCCGGTTTTCATTCTCAAGACCAATACGCTCTCTTCGTATCTCCTCGCCCATAGGAGGTCTTCGTGTTTGCTGAGGAAGCAGAATCGGATCGTCAGGCATATGGCTGATTCTACGGGTAAAATTTAAGAGGTTTACTTGTAGGATACGGGATATGAACCCTAAACGCGAAACCCAAGACTCAAAACTCTGGACTCAGGACACAGGACAATCAGCGAAACAATCTATCCGTCGCATCCGCCCCATCCGCAGGAATAGCAGACTTTGCAGCCTTCCTGAAATGTGAGATTTGATTCGCATGATGGACAAAGCCCGCTCTTAATCTTCTGTTCATCTGACATTTTTGCAACAGAAACTGTTGTTGCGGAATTAGATACGTCAGATACAACTCCCACGGATTCCACAGAAGACGTTGATGGACTTTTCATATATACACCAGCAGTTTCTATGAAAGAGCCTGTTTAAATAGATTTATTTTGCTCTCGGAAAATGAAAATCTATTAAGTTGATGTTGGGCGACAAATAATTTTGCATCGTGCGGAAAAACATACGGAGGAATACGCAAAAAATGAAAAATTCAGACGGAAGAATTTGACAATTCAAAACTTGCACAGGTCCTCTAACCACCTTTCGCTCATACTTCAAAGCGATAATAATACTGGGGATGCCCTATGGCATACCTGGAATTGCATTCGCCTTTTTCGTCATAGACCAGCTGCCCGCCAAGTTTCTCCATCCATTCAAAATAATTTCTCAGCTTGTCCGGATGCATGGTGCCGATATATCTGAACATGACGCGCCATGGGGTGGCGGCATAAAATTCCGTAAAGCCGTTCTGTTTTGCGAATTCCCGCACTGCTGCCAAGAGTATCCCGCGCCATCCATCCAGCATTGCTTCAAACCCGGGTGGCATTGTGGAATACGCAGCATCAAGGTCATCCAAGCGATGCCCGTTTGACCTTTTAACTAGGTCCAAAACATCGGTTTGGATTTCCTCCAGAATAAGCCTGTCCGGCAAAATGCTAAATGCTGCCAATGCAAGGGCTCCGTCAGCATGCTCAAACGACCTGTCTCCGATATACGCCAAAAATCTTCTCACGGGTTCGTCTTTCGGATAAACCGCAAGCTCGAAATTTCCAACTGGATTGCCGATGGGTTTTTCCGTGAACGGGCTCCCTTCAACATCGAAAATCCATCCATTGGCTGAAATTTCGCGCCTAAATGCATGTTTTTTGTGCAGTCTGAAAAGCCGGTCAATTTCCGGCTGGTCAATCCGCGCCTCCCCACTCATTTTCATTGCATCAAAAATAATCTGCTCGGTAAGATTGTCAAACAGGTGCTTTCTGATGAATCGCCATGCCTGGTTGACGCAACGATCAAATTTCATTCTGCCTCCGCTGTATTCATCTGTTTGTTCCGAAGACCGGAAATAAAATAATAATTCAAGAGCCGACAAAGCCAATAATTCCTGCTCATTGAATTGGTCTCTGAACCTACGTAGAAGCCTGGTATATGTTCCCAAAGCAAAATAAGTGCATGACTTAGGACCGCGATCCTGAATGTCAGTTATATTTCTGTTATCTGGGTTATACACCTCATGCGTTTCTTCCAATGCAAGAAGTGGGCATTGTGAATGGAAAAAGTTTGGTACAACCATTGCATAAATGCGGTTGAGCACTTCCATTTTTTCAGGTGTCGGCGGCAGGAGGCCACGTAAACTGGAACGGTCATCCATACTGATAAAATCAGCGAACTCGTGTCCGTCCCCTAAAAATTCGAGCATCTGCTTGAAACCATGCTCAAACTCCGATTGAACAAGCGGTTTGACATCAAGCTCGTAACAACGCTCTCCTACGTTTTTGCGCCCGAACAAGTCGAACATTGCCCTTTCCATTGTGCTTCTTATGAAGAGATATCTGCTCAGATGAAAATGGGTAAATGGATGCTCAAACCTCAACTTTGGCTTATCAAACTCAAGCGGATTGCCCTTAAAACCCAGAACTGGTTTTTCCACATCAAGTGGGTTAAGGTAGGCACGCCACGCCCGTTGCGGTTTTGATAATTCGTGATGGATTAGACGCATGACACAAATGTATATGGATTAACATTTTTAAAGAGTAGATAAAGGCTTAAAAATTCTGGCGAGGCGAGGTGTTCCGCGCGAGCGCAACGAAGCGCCAGTTCTTATTTTACCTCCCCTTTGTTGAATTTTATGAAGAGAAAGCGAGTGGCGAGCAGTGGTGATCCGCGCGAGTGTTAGCGAGCGTTTGGTCATCGAGAGTCACGAGCGACCCTGAGAGAACATTTTTAATTTGCAACACCCTATACAGCAGCATGTGCAACCTAGTCCTTGAAGGAACAAGAGCAATATTGGATATGGCTAAATGCCCTTATGAATTCGCATCGCCTGAGTTTTTGAATCTTCATTTAAAGGATTTATCCACCATTGAAAAACCAATCAAGACTATACGTTACGAGGAAGAAATTGTTATAGAACTGACCGAACAACAGACAACGATACTAACAGAATACTCGGGAATTATCAGGCAGATAGAAGCGCTTCTTATGAAAGAAGAAATCTATGGAAACAAACAGGACCCGCAATTTGACAACCGGAGAAAAAAGCTCCGCAAATTCTATGAATACGCATTCATGAATCCGGTAATGGCTGGAAGGGAACTTGATGAATACAAGGAAGAAGCCCCGGAAAAGCAGGTGTTCATGAAAGGATATCAGACATTCAAGGCATGGGTGAATGGAATATTGAAAAGATTCACAGAAACAAAAATGTACGCGCTCACGAAAAAAACCGGAGATATGAGACTTGCATTCCTTTCTGTTGTTGGATTAAAAAGCATGTATTTTGTTTCATCAATTATTCTTGATATTCCGGCAGAGGCAAAACCAATAAAATCAGCAAATGCATCTTACCCATTATCTTATGGAATAGAAGTCCAGGTATACGAAGTTCCGGGAGCGGATGCATATCTTTATGTGCAGAGGAATAAGGAAATAGAAGAGCTTGGCGATGACCTGAGGAAGATGCTCAAACGACTTATCACTGAACAATTGAAGGAACAGTTTGAAAACGCAGATTACAATATTTTGATGGATTTGAAAACCCGTGAGTATAGGCAATACTTCCTGGACCAGGCAATATTGAACAGTATTCAAATTACGCCGCAGCAGGCAATGGCAATGGGAAGAGAAGCCGCGGCATGGATTGTTGGTCTTGGAGCGCCGATTGAGAACATGGCAATTGACAGGAACCATGTTACAGATATTTACATTGATGCGGAAAATTCACCATTGTATATAGAGCATAGCGAATACGGAATATGCCACACATTATTCAGATACAACAGGGATCTGCTTGAGCACGCATTCAAGGATATTGTTTACACACTAAAAGGAACAAGAAAGTTTGATGAGACCAGCCCAATAGTGGATGTAGTTCTTAAGCGCCTTAGCATGAGATGCCACCTTCAAAGGCCTCCGGCAACGTTTGATGAGCTGCAAGGAGCATTGAGAATAATGAAGGAGCAGCCATTCACATATGCACAGTATCTTGCATACCATTCAATGAGCCCATTCTTCGCAGGATATGATGATGTTCTGGTATCGCTTGGATGCAGCGAGGCAGTTCTTGGATTGAAAGGAGTTGGTAAAACTGCATTTACAGCAGCAAAGATTGCGGCAATTGGAACGCGCAGAAGAATTATTCCGGTTCAGGATATCGAGGAAATTCCAACCCGAGCATTCAGAAAACGCGGATTCCATATAGGAGCGGCAAGGGTGCAAAGCTCAGATGTGGAAGAGACTACTACAAAAGAGCTTGATCTTGTTTCAATGGCAAACGCATTGCTGAGAATGGGTGATGCCGCACTGATAATCAACGAAGTCAGATCAAGAGTTGCTGTGCAAGGAATTATTAACTTGTTAAACACCCAGCCCGGGGTTTTCCTACTTTACAACCTGCACGCGGAATCACTGCGAGACATCCAAGACAGACTTGAACTGGTATTTGGAATTCCATCTGCGAGTATGTATGCGACAGATAGATACACGTTCCTGAAAAAAGTCAAATTCGGAAGACGAGGAAGAATCTACCGCGTTTTGGGTTATGAATATGAAAGCGACCCGGAAGAGAAAAAATTCATAGAAGTATTCCGCTTTAAGCGTGGCGACGGAATAGACAAATGCCTACTTGAAGCAAAATTCCTGAGAAACCCCGAAGCATCTGCAGCAAGCCTTGAGAAAGTCGATCTCGGAAAACTCGAAAAGGAATTGGATATTGCATTTATACCGCCCGCACTTGCCCGCAGAAGTGAGGAAAGCGGAATAAACCCGGAACAATATATCATGCAGGCATTCTTCAAGGGAAAGATGTACGACGGTATAAAACGTGCGGCCGAGGAAACCAATGATCAGACACTGTTGGAACTTGATTTCGTGCTGAATTGCAATACGGCAGCTGGAAAGTTGCTGACATCATTGGAAAAGGAAGAGGGACAGATTGATTTCAAGGAAGCATGGACAAAATGGGAGCCGATATTCAAAGCGATTGTGAAGGATGAACTCACTGCGAAGAAAACGGGTGGCGGGGCTGCGGCAAAGGAGAAAGAAAAATAGGGAAGAGACAAAGAAAAACAATAACACGGCTCAAACTTTAGGTGGAAACCCTGCATTTATCTCGTCTGCATGCTTCAGCAAAATCTTGTGAATCCCACTTCCATACTGCATTGCACGCTTTTTTCTTTTTAGAGCAATTTCCGGAACCCCAAGCAGCTTGCCGGCATCCCTGAGGATTCCCTTTTTTAATTCTCTTTCGGCCATCCTTTCCTCTAAAGGAATTGAGAATACCAGCTCTGCGATTCTATTGCTATATAAGGGAAATCTTGCTTCAATTCCAATCTTGTGGCATAATTTTTTTGTTGCTGCGATGTCCCGGTCCTTTAAGGTTTTGAATTCCTCTCGTAGGATTTTGTCAAGGTCCAAACCCTCTTCTAAATAAGAATAATATCTTTCATAACCAACGAAAAGTTCCTCGGCCCCTGAACCGAACATAATTGCATCCAGACCAGCTGCTTTTGCAAGTTTGGCAACTGCATAAACCGGAACAAGAAGCTCGACTTTCAACAGATTAGATGGGACGATTTCATAGCATTTCGAGTAAATGGCAAGAACATCGCTTTCAGAAAGAACCGCGCGTTCAAGCGGCAAAAATAATTTTCCCGCAACCTTTTCTGCAAATTGCAAATCCTCGCAGTCTTCGGTTCCTGCGGAAAAGAGGTGAACCTCGGCAGTTTTCTTTGCAACATGGGCTATAAGTGAGCTGTCAAGGCCACCTGAAAAAGAAACTGCGACCCGGTCTTCCATGCTCTCTTCTATTGAGTGCTGGATTGCATCTGAAAGTTCCTTAAGCATAATAACAAAAGAAGTGGAAGGAAATAAAAACAAACAGCTCGGAAAAAAACCTGCTCGAAACGATTCGGAATTGCTCAAAACGAATCGAGTTTTCTTTTGGCAGAATTAAGATGCCTTGAGGTTTCCTGAATTTTTATCGCAAACCTGTCTGCGATTGATTCCTCATCAGAAATAAGCGCATGGAACATTGGTTGGATTCCGAGCGGAGAAAACCTTGAAAGAATTCCGAAAACAAGCTTTGAGAATGACGATTTGGCAGAGATATGGCCAAGCTCGTGAAGTATAACCGCCTCAATTTCACTATTGCCCATACTTTCAAGCAGACCTACTGAAAGAAATATTGCCGGAGTTCCGAATGAATGAGAAAATGCCTGGGGGACGCCGGAATCAAATGCATATATCATCGGGGGTTTTGGTAATCCCAACTCAAGAGATATTGCACGAGCATAGGATACCCATTTTCCTTCAAGAATCCTGCTTTTTCTCGCGAATAAAAGCGGCACAACAAAAATACTGAAGACCATTGTGAGCAGTATTGCGACTGGAATGGAAAACGCAAGAGCCTGCGTAATAGCGATTGAGCAATCCATTTTCAACTCAGTGCATGTAAGTGAAATTCCGAACAGCAAAAGCGGGAAAATAATTGATAGAACATGCAAAAATGAATATGCAATGCGCAAGCGCACTGTTCTTGCCGAGGAAAGAGCGCGATGGGAATAGAATAATACAACGATGGATAGAAGAACAAGAAATATTTTGACTGGATCCGTGGCAAAGTTCTGAATATTGAACGCAAGATGGTCAAGCATCAATTCCATTATTTTTCCCTCTTTGATTGCGCGATGGAAGTGCTCCCGAATTTCTCATTGAAAAAATTAACAGCAGAAGGACCAAACGCAGATATAAGGTTGTCAACAGTCTGTTCAACAACAGTTCTGCAAAATCCATCACGTGTTACTTTTGGAGAATATAGATAACGAACTCCGCCTCTTGCGACTTCCGCTTTTCTTATAACAAGACCACGATCATAAAGCCTGTCAAGCATTACTGCAACCGTTGTTGGAGCAACTTTTCTTTTTAACACACTTCGCACGTCGCAACAATGAACCGGGCTATTGTCCCATACGATATCCATTATTTCGGCTTCGATTCCGCTCAAGACTGCGGCAGCTCCGCTCGCCTTTTTGCCTGCCTTATCAAATGAAAGCTTTCTTATGCTGACCATAGGACATACGTGTTCCGGCGGCTTCGCGCGATAGCGCGATCTATTATGCCGCCTTGAAATCTAATATATTGTAAACGTGCGGATTAATAAACGTTACTAAATTTGTAAAGGTTCGGACAGGACCAGGATAAGGGATAAAAATAATGAACGCGGGATAACTCCATGTACAAACAGACAATAATCATCCGCTCTGACCTGAAGATGGGAAAAGGAAAAATAGGCGGACAATGTTCGCATGCGTCAGTCAGCGCATATAATGTAACCCGTAAAAAATTCCCTGAGATTGCAAACGAATGGGAACAGGAAGGCCAGAAAAAAATTGTTTTGAAGGTTGAAGGAGAAAGCGAATTGCTGGAGCAGTTCCGCAAGGCAAAGGATGCGGGAATTCCATGCGAACTTATTAGGGATGCCGGTCATACCCAGGTTGAACCGGGAACGATTACATGCATTGGAATTGGTCCGTGGAACGAAAGGAAACTGGATGAATTATTCGGGAAGTTGAAATTATTGTAAGCTGCCGGAAATTGAATAGGAGGACTGGAGATAAAAGAAGGGATAATGGGACACTATATTAAAAAATGGTGTGATACTAATTAGATGCGGGTGTCCGCATGATAACTGATACTAGAACGTTAAACCAATTACGCACTGATTGTTTCAGAGATGAATGCTTAGGAGACGTCTTATAGTATTTCACTGGCGAAAGGGAATTCCCAGATATCTCAAAACAAAATCCGGATATGACAAGGCAAGAACTGGTTTCTCTTGTTGCAATCGCACTGGATAACGAGAACCCGAATATTGTTTATACTGCGATTTCTTGTGTAAGGAAGATGACTTCTGATGAAAGAAAACAGCTTGAGGCAAAACTCAATGCACTTGCAAAACATCCCGATAAATGGATAAGAATTGAGGCACTGGGTGCCCTTAACGATCATAATACGCAAAGGAAAAGGGGGGCCTATGGAGAATATTTCATTCGCCTTCCGAATATGGGTGCTCTGGTTCCTGCGGTGCGTAGAGGAAAACCAGCACTAAGAGCAGTCTAGCTATGAGAATGATCTGGCGAAATGAACGAACTAGCGAAACGGTCTCGCATTCCTTCTCATTTGCCTTATTGAATTCGGAGACAGGTCCATCAAAGCTTTTTGAACACGTTCTAATTCTAATGGATCAAGCATTGCTTTGAGGTCTGCGTCAATCAATACCGCTGGGTAGGCATAATTCTTGTTTATAGCTGACAGGGAAAGAACAATGGGGGCAACTGCACTTGCACCAGTTCCGGAATACGAAAGAAACTCTACCCGCAGGGGATAATCCCCCTCAACACATTTTATGTAAAAAAGGTTTAATTTATCAGCAAAATTGGAACCGCCTGCAACTTTCAAATCCGATATTCCAATGTCGCGAAGGATTAGATGCTTTTTGGGAAACTGGGAATAACTCATTGAAAACGTGCGCTCGCGTGCGGCAAGAAGATGGTTGAGAAAAACCGCGTCGGAAGCACGAGAGGATAAATGCGGCTTTATTGAATCAACAAATCGCCTTCCGCGGGAATCTTTTGAAAGCCCGATTAATAATATCTTTTCTTTTTCGCAGATTGAATAGAGCCGCACGTAACTATGAATTAATTCTGAATACAATGACGAAAGTTCGCTTTCTGCGCCTGGCCTGTCACTTGGAAGCGGAAGGATTGAACCGTCCAGGAAAAGGATATTCGGATGCAATTTTTCCGCAACTGAAATCGCACAGGAAATTTCCTGCTCGAGCCTGAATAACTGCCTGAAAATCTGGGCTTCTGAATGATCAAGACCAATTCGTACGTCAATAACAGACTCTGGAACGCGGGATGGAAAATAATCTGATGAAACAACTTTAGAATTGGAATAGGAAAAACAGGAACATGCAGGACGGCAAACCGCGATATCTATTCCATGAAGCTCTGAGGAAAGAAGGCCACTATCTACTGCACAGACTTTTCCATTGATTTTTGTTCCGTTGACTGGGATAGAAATGCCTTCTTCAAGTGCGCCGTCAAATGAAACCGAATCCTGCTCGGATTTTTTAATTCCGTAATTAGCACGAATGAATCTTGCCTCGTCCGCAACCTTTGAATTAAACTCAGAAATATGTGCGGCTACTGCACGAAGCTTGTCAATCATGAGTGGTATAGGTGCGGAAATGAAAATAAAAAAGAATAGGGCGGAAAGGATAAGACAACCAAAGTGAAACTCCATGGCGTGACTGAAGATTAACCGGATTGTGGTTCTGATGTAGCACGTTCTCCTCTTGCTTCTTTTATGAAATCCAATAAACCGAAGAATGACTTGTTGAAATCGTTGAAAAACACCCCCCTCGTTAGGTCAGCTGCTAAAGATCCTAGTAAATTCTTTGTACGAGGTAAAACTATTTCCAGTTATCACTGAATTATATAGTTACTAAAACCAGTTATAACTTTGGCAAGTTATCACCGAAAAGAATATATATCTATTTTCAGTGATAACTATTATGTCCCGAATAATAAAAAGAATCGTGAAAGGAAAAATCTATTATTACCTAGAAGAATCCATAAAAAAAGGAACTGTGTGGGTTAAGGAAAGTGTTTATCTCGGCAAAGATTTGCCTGACAATGTAAAACTGACTGAGATTTACAAAAAATTTGAGGATAAACTTAAGCAGAAAGGCACATCTGGGATTACACCTCCATTCACGGAATTCATAACTCGTAATCTTGCCATAAAACTAGAAAAGGCAGTTAACGACAAGTTGTTGTTTTTGAGTTCACTTTCTCCCAAACAAAGAATTGATTTTATCAGAAGGGAAAGGATAACCTTTGTTACTGACTCAAACGCCATTGAGGGTTCAACTCTGGACTATTGGCTGACAGAAAGAGTTCTCTCAGACCAAAAAAGAATCGAATTGTTGCAGAAACGCGGAGCGACAATTACAAATATGGATCGGGAAGAACAAGAAGCACTCAATCTCAATAAGTGCCTGGATATTTATGAAAAACTCCTTAAAAATAAAAGGGAGTTAAATGAGGAGATGATTCTGCAACTTCATTGCATACTCCTTTCGAAAATAGAAGGCTATGAACAGTACTGTGGAATTTGGAGACCCGTAAATGTAAGAATCCATAGTTCAGACCATGTTTTTCCACATCACCAAGAAGTCCCAATGCTTATGAAAGAACTGATTGAATGGCATTACAAAAATAAGAATTTGATTCACCCCGTAGAACTTGCAGCAAAGTTCCATACGAAATTCACTACAGTTCATCCATTCGCTGATGGAAATGGGAGGATGGCAAGACTGCTTATGAATTATATACTTCAAGCAAATAAACTTCCATTCGCAAACATACCTCTTAGAAAAAGAAGCAAATATATGCGAACTCAGGCGGCTGGCAACAGCAACAATCATAAACTGTTTGTCATTTTCTTGGCTCAGGAAATAATCAAACAAAACCAAAAACTGAAATCAAAGTGACCGAAGAGCCCCCATGTCGCGAACGTCCGATAAAACGTCGCAACGTTCATGAACATGTACAAAATGCGATACATTTTGTATCAGACAAGTTCGCTGATGCGAACTTGCAGATGTTCAGGAACGAAGCGTCGTTCATGACATACTGAACCAACGACCGATAAATCGATGATTCGATTTATGGTGTCGTAATCGACGATTCGATTACGAGCATGTTCATGAACGAGGTGTCGTTCATGACATCCATTGAACGGATCGCAGTTCAATCGGAGATGAAACTTAAATTTTCAAATCCGTGTGGCTTTTAGCCACATCTCTTGAAGTTTTAGAAACTTCAAAATCGGTATTACTTATTTGGTTCAGTATAGGGCCGAACCCAAAACACGAAACAGGATGCTGAATGCCCGATGCTGGATGCCGGCTGCTCGCTGCTGATTGCTGTAAACAGCTTTACTGCGGCGGCATTGGCGGCTTTGTCTGTGTTCCTGTTATAGGTGCCTTTGTTTCGGTTGATGTTGCGGAAGACGGAATTACGGCTGATGAACCGCTCCCGAACGTGATTGTGGTTTCATTTGAAGTGGCTGCAGATGAACTGGATGCAGTTGAAGCTGCCGAAGATCCCGAACCAACGCTCAAATCCGTATATGAACCGCTTGTTATCTGCTCGACCGCACGAAATATCAATGAACCATCAGATTCGATTGAACCAACCTGTGACCAGATCTCATCAAAATTTGGATATGCACTTGCGTCATTGGAAAGAATTACCGTAGGCACCTTGGTTATTTTGTATTTTGATACAAGTGCTTTCCCATTTTCAGAAGAGATGTCAAATGTAGATACTCCACCAAGGCGCATTGCAAACTTGGTTTTGAGAAGATCCTGATGCAGTGAGACGTTATAACAGTCTGCACACGTAGCATCCACAAGTTCTATAACGGAAACGTCACCGACAATCTCTTTTGAATCAAGGTCTAAATATGGTGGGTAAGGAGAGCGAAATACCAGAGTTCCATCGCTTTCGCGGGTTCCGAAATTTACCCAGGAACTGACAAGCTTGGAATCCTCGGAAAGCTTTCCGGTTATAATAAGAGTTGGGACTCTTGTAATGGAATATTTCTGAATAAGTTCTACACCCTTTTCATCGGTTGAATAGACACTGTCAACGTTTGCTATTTCTATTTCAAGAAGTGCTGCATTATTTGCAAGTGCAGTTACAAGATAGTCCGCACCTTGACAGTCATTACAGACCGAATCCTTGATTATAGTTATATAAACCGGAGTGATAGGAGTTTTAACAACGTTTACCGGAGCTGAAATAGTTTCGTTTCCTGCCAAAGCAGATGGTTGCGCAGCCTGCGGTGCAATAAAAGCGAAATAAGCCACAATCCCTAGTAAAATAACTGCAAGTGCAAGAAGAACCATTTCATTTTTTCCAAGCGCAATAGAGGAAGATGGGCCTGAAGATGGTTGCGATAACGCAGATTTCGTCTGTTGTGATTGCGTCGGCGCACTAACAGTAGTATTTGGCTTAAATTTGACTGACCCGCTCTCTCCAGAAGTTTGTTTTTTGACTACCATAAAAATTTCACCCTTAAAATTTTATACTGTCGGAAACGTTTTTCTTCCATACCATACGTTCACCTAAAAAGTATTAACTGTCTGTTTTAACACTGAACTTTAAAAATGCTACTATGCTGCCAAAGCCCTTTAGCCGCATGCCAGCATCGCCTTCTTCGGACATGATAATGACCTTTCCTTTAGAGCGGCTAGCTGCATCTGCAATGCTTTCGGCCTCCTTTGACATTCGAAGAAGTGAATCAAGCACAAGAAGCCTATTGACTGCGGACATTTCTGATGCATGAGCAACCTCCTTAAGTCCGTATGCGATAAGATTGCTTTCTTTGTTAAGCTCTGTGAGAAACTCCTCCATCATCTGCTCTTCCTGTTCAAGGCGGGCCTCACCGATAATTTTTTCAATTGTGCCGCGTTTGAGAAGTTCGCTTACTCCGTTTCGTTCAGCATAGCTGCATGATTCGAAAATAATGCGCTTGAGAAGCACGGGGTCTTTCTTTCCAATAAACTTCCTAAGATTATCCTTTGTGAAGCCAGGGCCAGCTACAATATGTTTTTCTTCATGCTTTCCTATTTCGGCCATTATGTCTCCAAAATATTGCGCCGTGCGCTCATCATATTTTTCATCGCTCTTTCTTGCAGAATTGTGGAATTCCTTCCCATAGTCAATGCCATAACCTCGCAAAACAGCAGTTAGTGCTTTTTCATCATCCATAACAATTATCCGAATTTGTGGTCTTTTGGATTCCTTTTCCGCATCCTTGAGACGACCGAGTTGATAGGAATGCCATATCTTTACAACCTCTATTTTATCTCCTGGTTCAACATCGATTGTATGATAGCGGCCAAGCTGGATGAAATCCTCTGGTTCCCCCCAGATAATCTTGCCATGCACCCTTAGACGGTTCACAGACTTTGAAAATTCGACGTTCTCCACGGCCACAGTGAGTTTGACGTGCTTTTTTTCTTCTTTTGTACCGATGCGGACACTACGCATGGAATGCGCGGTTACCTTATCCCCTGTTGATAGGATTTTTTCCAGATGCCATAAATCATCCACTGTGTCTATGGCAATCTTTGCCTCTCCGGTCTTATGATCAAGACGAATCAGTTTCATTGTTTAGCCACCTGGATATTTCTGCGGAGACCACTGTTTCATTTATAGGAATACTGCCATTTATACTTTCGATGCCAACGAAATGCTTGTTACCAATAATCAGCATTGGAATAAGTCGGCTTTCGTTTGGAATATTAAACTCGTCGGTATGTTTATTGAACGCAGTGAGCCCCTGGAGATTTACCACATTAAACTCCTTCCAGACTACAGACTTATTGAATTTTTCATGGATTGAATCGACCGTTGGACGAACAGCCTTTGAAATGGCGCACATGGTTGAGTGATAATAGTATATTGTCGGAAGCGAGATAAGCTCTGCGGACAGGTTTTCAAGCTCTGAATCGGTTTCATTAAAGCCGCTTTCGTTTATTTCCAATGGAAACTGAGAGGACAGAATAGACTCATTTAACTGAGCTGGAATAGCATCTGTCAAGTCCTCTTCAATCGACTTTGGACCGATCTGCTGGATGCAACCCAAGAGGAGAAACAAGACAGAGAGCATTAGAACTGTTTGTATGTCTGGCATGGAAATCAGTCCATTTTCTCCCTAAACCTTTTTTTATCTTTCCTTATCTGCGAGCGGAGCGCATACGCGCCATAAGGCGTGCGCTTGAACTTTGCGCCTTCAATGCTTTTGACTTTGTGGAAGATGATTTTATTGCCGTAAAGGGAGAGGATTACCGCCGTATTCTTCGCCCGCCAGGTCGTCTTTTTTCTGTTTTGTTCTATGCGTTTTTTCAAATCAATGGTTTTACTTATCTTTTCATTGACTATATGCACATGTCCAATCGGCTGCCATTTGATTGCGTAATGTTCCTCTGCAGTCCTACAACTAAAATAGTAATCATCGCTATTTAGATAAAGTTTCGCAGCGCGATATAATGTTCTTCCAGGATTGTCGATAAATTTTCCCCTTCGTTCCTCTTCGCCTGGAACGTAATAAATTCCCTTGAACGGAGTGGGAAACAGTTTAAGCCCAGCACTCAAATTTTTTATTTCCGTTTCGTTTAATCCTTGTTTTAACAAAGATGCGTAGGTTATAACTTGTCTAGATAGCATTAGCAAACACCTCAACGAATTTCTTGAATAGGCTCTGATCGAAAACCATTTCTTGCAGATAATTCAGGTTTTCGGGCTTGCCGTATTTTCGCACCAGAGTTTTCATTGTTTCCACCCCTCCACCATATATCTCTGGGATGCAAAAAATATCATATAGATCGCGCCCTTGTTTCCTTGATGCGTATGTTTCGAGTTTCATTGTGGCCAGATCATCAAGAGTTGCCACAAGAAGCAGATTTCCCTGCACATCCATTTCAACAGGATTTCNNTAAACCTTCAGGAACGAATATTTCAATCTTTATGGCAGTATTTTCAAAATTAATGACAAACTGGTTTGTGAATGCGGAACGCGCAGCGCGGTAGCCCATTGTGGACAATGCGCCCTTGAATTGTCGTGCGTATTTTTCTTCATCTTTGAAAGTTACTGGTACAAAATCCAAATCCACGCTTGCACGATGCCTTAGGTAAAAAAGTGCGAGGGCTGTTCCGCCCACTAGAATTAACTCTTTGCCTGCGCAGGCAGCTATGTCAGAAATTATTTCCTCAATCTTGCGGTACTTGATTTGGGATTTATTTTCCATGTGAAACTATCGCAAGATCTGTTTATAAGTGTTTGCACTAGGTTAAAATTTCTTTAACCTGGCATGAACTGACTATCTCTGATTACAAATATTAATAGAATTGTTGATAGCCTTGTTTTATCTGGGTTAATATAA
>DUGF01000010.1 GCA_013331535.1 Microcaldota archaeon
CTACGACCCCAAAATCACGCGCTTTTATGTCCGCAAGCATTTCAGGGAAGGATCCTCCTATTCCAAGGTTAAGAAAGCCCCAAGAATTGAGACTTTGGTGAAATATGGGTTGTGCGAGAAGGGGCATGTGTGCGAATTTCATAAGTGAATTAAAAAGGAATATATAGATGAATGTAACCCTTTTTGGCGTGAGAAATATTTTTGATTGGAAACATTATTCGAAAGAGAATAGGATTTGGAAGATCAATAATTGCTTCTTAGCCCTGCTTGTATTAATTCACTTTATCATTTTAAGTATCTACAACAAGAATCAGGTGTATTGGATACTTGGAGCTATTTTCTGCACCTTTTTAATGCTGAGTATGGTAATCTCAAAAGGAAAGAGTATCTGGGAGTTGATTACTATCTTGCTCGGTATTCCCGTTCTAATCACTCAATATTTAGAATATGATTGGAATGAACCACTAGTCAGAATCTTGTCCCCCTTAATAATAGTCTCGTTTACGGCAGCCTACCTTTACTATGCAGATTCTTTGTTTAGAGCTGCATGGGATAGGAATATGTTTAATTTTAGAACTGAATGGATGGCCATTAAACAGGATTCCTTAAGACGTGTTCTCATATTTGTTGCTATCGGAAGCGGGATGGCCGCTTTGTTCCATTTTTTCAACGCCTTTGCTATCTTAACAATTAATAAGAAATTTTCTGTGGATTGGTTTCATCAATTGGTGATCGGAATATTGCTTCTTTTTGTATATTTTAGTTACTTGTCGACTGAGAAATCTATTAATAACTCTAGAAAGGGCAAACTTGAAAAATTTGATAGATTTATTTTTGAAACAGCAAAAACCGTGTTTCATATTAGTATAATCTATTTTTTCTTTGATACTCTGCTTGAGGTTTATCGCATCGTGCAAAACGGGTATGTCTCGGTCTCGAACATATCTTGGTTTATTATTAACTTTCTCATCCTGTACATCGCATTCAAAGCCGTTTCCCATGATGAGCGATCTATGTTACACAATCCTAAGTCTCCTATTGTAAGAGAAAAACTAAAGAAATAATTTCTGCCTGATTTTAATGGGATTTCTTCACGCCTAAAGCCATAAAAGAAGATTCACTTTGCTCATCTTCCATTTTAAGGCTTTCCCCTTTCAGGGTCGGCTAAAATCCATCTGATAAGACGACAGCATGCAGGATTCTTTTTTGTTTTTTGAACTTCTTTTACGAATTCAAAAAATCAAAAAAGGTGAAAACATGGAAAACAGTTGGAAAGTAGGGCAGATAGTAGCGTGCATCCGCCAATACCCGTTTGAGTCGGAAGTTGACGAACTGCTCGAAGACACCGATTCGGTGCTTGCCCCGTATCGTGTAGACGAAGCAGACCTCAGCAAGGAGGAATGGCTCCTCCTAGTCGATGAGCTGCTCCCCCTCGCGGAATCCTTCGAGATAGGTGAAGCGATGAGGCTCGCGCTCCAGGACGAAGGGCTGGCTTGGGCGTAATTGCCGACTTCTTTTCATTTCATGTAAAGAAGTCTCGCAAAGACGAGACTCAACAAGGTAACTAAAATGACAGGAGAGCCAGAGAAGAAGTTTGCCGCAGGAATGATTCGAGCCACCGTCTGGAAGAACACCGCAAAGAACGGCAACGAGTTCAAGTCCGTCAGCGTGACCAAGAGCTATCAGAAAGATGGCGAATGGAAGAATAGCAATTCTTTCGGCGCACAGGACTTGGATAAGGCCATACAGGTGCTGCAAGAGGCGAAAGCTTACCTTGTGGGCGGGGTTGAGGAAGAACAGGTTGTTTGAATTTTTTTATTTATTCTCCGAATGAAGTGTTATATCGCTTTAATTTGAAAAATCTTTAATTGTTTCTAAAGGGGTCGGAAAGTATCTTAATTCTTGAATGCACTCAACAGAGCTTACAGATAGCTCGTCATAAACACAAAATTCTACTAAATAATTATGCAATTGAACTGCACAATTTTCACAATATGCATAGATGTTAAACGTATGCAATCCAAGAGGAATATCTTTCTTACTACATGGATATAGAGTTTCACATCTAAAGTTTACGCTAAGATTGTAATCTGTAAATGCATTTGTTCCTCTAAGCGGGCCAATAAGCGCAGTTGGATAAATGACATTCTTGCCCCATAATGAGACAATTATTTCGCTAATTTGAAGCCTACCCTTGTTAATAAGCCTAACCGGAATTGAGTAAACAAATGGGATTTGATTATTTGTGACCCCCTCTGATCGATTTATTGCTTCAAACTGACTTTGATGAACCATAATTTTTGGCGAATACTCAACAACTAGGTCAGGGTAATCAGGGAATGCGAGATTAACGCCATGAAGCGTGAAAAAGTAGGAGATAATTGCACCGAGAACGAGGAATATAAGCGGAACCCCATAATTAACCCATAGAGTATTACTCGATTTTGGTCGAATTCTTTTTCGTTTTTTTGGTATAACCATTTTAAGTTGATTAACCCCGCTAGTTATTTCTTATATTGGTATTTAAGCATTGCTTTCTCGAAAATTTCCCAATTCTTGAGGAAATTTCCTCGGAGTGAAAACATGAACAAATTAAGCACATACCAGCAGCAGTTCGGCGATCTGAACCGACAGCTCAACCGGATGCGAGCGCAGATGAACCGAGACGTAAGAGCGCAATGCAATTCCCTTCTTGAACAGAAGCGCGCACTTGAAGGTGGCGAACATGAATAGCGAGATGCTGNNCGCTTGAGGACGGCGTTCTCATGCAGAACCCTTCCAAAGAGTTCACCGAGTGCAACCTCATTACATCGAACCTGTGGGGCGCTCTGGAAGGGCTAAGCAAGGCAACCGCTTTGACCAAACCCATTGACCTTCTGAACATCGTTATGCAAAAAGCCCGAGAAATTTATCGCAGGGGCGCATTCAAAGGCGACCACGATAGCAACTTCTTCACCCTGCCAGCAATTGGAGACATGGAGTCGGTGTGGTTTGTAAGGAACGGCAATAACCTCCTTACAGCGATGCTCCCTTCGGACTATTGACCATGAACGCGCTCCCAACCTTCAAGGGCTACACGATAGACGAGCGCCTCGGAGAATTCCGCAGGGCGGACGTCGAGAAGCAGGAACTTGAATTTATTCCCTTTGAGAGTGATAAGGGGATGGGGTTGCTGAGGGATTGGATTTGGCATATGGCGGGGCGCAGTAAATAGGGAATCTGTCACTCAAACTAATCAAACTCAAAATTTTTGGGCAGAAAAGGCCTTAATTTCTTCAACAGAGTTTCTTCCAAGATAACGATATCTTTCTCTGTTAATTCAATCAAAGCAGTATTCGTTTTGGTAGCATAAATCTTTTTTTTAACTTCTTTCCGAGCAAGATATTTATCGTCAATACCTCCCCAAAATTCGATATAAACTGGTTTTTCGTAATCTACAAAGAAATCGCAGAATATCTCTTCATCGACTCCCAAAACCTTTTTTTCGTAGGCATGAGCAATTTTATGTCTAAACAAGCAGTTGTCAATGAGCAATTCTGCCTTAGACCGTACCAAATGACCGTCATCTGTTCTGAACGTAGCTGGATACTTGAATCTGTAATTATTATTTTNNCCTCTTTCCATTTTCCGCAGTCATCACACTTGGAGATTTTGCCTTCATCCTTGAGCTTGAAACACTTAGTGCATAGAGGATAGAAACCTGATTTCGCCTTACATATCTGGCATGCCATAAGTTTCTTATTTATAGTTGCCATATAAAGATATCGATAAAGGAGGCTTCCTGTAAAATAGAATCATTTGGCATCTTCAATTCTAATAAACAAAAATAAAGAAAAAACATCTTTTTCTTCCGTGCTTCACTTCATCGCCAAGTCTTCTTCCTCCCACCTCAGCCCCATTTCCTTGAAGTCGTTCTCCGCGCACTGGCTGACGATAAGAATCGTCAGATCCCGATAGTCAGCGTCCGAGAGTGCCGCGCTGACTCCGTATTTCATCAGCAATCGCTCCAGGGTCACCCTGAAGAACTCTTTCGTTGTCAAATCAAATCCTGAACGTAGCAGGATATCAAATGCGTCGCTTGCTTTACTCATCGTTGCCTCCATTGGCTTCGCCAATACCCCGGCCCGTTTTCCCGCGAGACCAGCCTTCCGCGGTGCGGATACATAAAATTTTGAAATGCAAACTCTTAGAGAACTCGCGCCCCGAAGGGGAAAATTTTAGTGAGCCGCAACTCGCTTGCCGAGTAGGCGGAAGGCGTTCTGACACGAAATGAGATTATGTCCCCGAAAAGGGTTTGGGCGAGAATTACTTCCTTATGAGATAAATTTAAATAAGCAATCTTATTGTCGTTCGAAGATGATTACCGACGGGAAAAAGCTGGTAGCGGTGCTGAATGAAAAGGTGGAGCCTGGCAAGGCTATGAATGTCTTGGCACATATGTCGTTAGGATTTGGTGCCCTTCTAGAGAAGGAAAAACTATTGCTCCAGAACTATAAAGACGCTGATGGTGGAGACCATGCAAATATCTCCGGACGACCTTATATCATCCTTCAAGCTCGAAATGGCAACCAGCTCCGAACCCTGAGGCAGGCAGCCCTTCATAATAATCTTCCTTTCGTAGATTTCACCAACACCATGACACAAGGGACATATGAAGACCAGATTTTGAGGTCTTCTCAGACCAAGGAACAAGACTTGGATTATTGGGGTATTGTCCTGTTCGGCGATGAGGAGTTGGTATCAGAGCTCACCGGGAAATTCTCCTTGTGGAAATAACTGAGATTTAGCGTCGTAGGGGTTTAAACCCCCGCCCTTTAGGGCGAATATTCTAGAAAAGTTTTTGTGGCGGCTTCGCCGCCAGTTTCCTGGCGGCCGAAACTGCGCCATGCATTATCCCAGTCAAGGATAGCGTGAGCTCTCGTCCGCCGGAGGACGAGAATATGCAAGTAACCATCAGCCACTACAGCCACAAGCGCGGCACCAATTTCTGGCATTTTGAATGGTGCCCCAAATATCGCTACAAGATGATGCAGAAGCTGGCGAATAAAAACATTGTGGAAGCGGCCATCCGGAAGGCCGCCCATGAGCATGGTATTGAGATCCACTACCTTGCTGTTAGGGCTTACCGCAAAATAAAATGCCAGCTTTTATATAGTTGAAGCCCTCCGTAATCTGTGATGAATGCTCGTCTTGATCAAATGTGGTTCACAACGCTTTCTGAGTGCAACGAAGTTCAACGAAGACGACTTGCAGGCATCAAGGCGCTTGAGATTGGCCGCGGTGGAACGACGCGTGTCTGCACGCTCACAGGTATGTCACATCACACGGTGCTCAAAGGTATTCGTGAAGTGCAAGATAAAAAACGAAAAAGCACCACGCGACTCAGAAAAGAAGGGGGTGGACGCAAGAAAATCATTGAGAAGCGCCCCGATATCATCGCGAAGATCAAGAAGATTCTCGATGAGACAACTGCGGGCGATCCCATGAGCCTGCTCAAGTGGTCTTGCAAGTCCACCAACGCCATTGCAAAAATCTGCAAAGAAATATCGCCCGACACCATCGGACGTATCATCAAAAGCGAGGGATACACATTGCAAGCAAATAAGAAATCACGCGAGGGAAAGCAGCATCCTGATCGCAACGCACAGTTCGAGTACATCAACACGATCGCAGAAAGATTCGTCAAGCAGGGAGCTCCCGTTATTAGTGTTGACACCAAGAAAAAGGAGCTCGTCGGTGATTTCAAAAATCAGGGGCGATCATGGCACCAGAAGGGAAAAGCCACAATCGTACGAGTGCACGACTTTGAAATTCCCGAGCTAGGAAAAGTAAATCCCTACGGGATTTACGACCTGAAGAGAAACGAAGGATGGGTTAATCTGGGCATCGATCACGATACTGCAGAGTTCGCCGTCGAGAGCATTCGACAATGGTGGATCCATCTTGGAAGAAAAATATATAAGACGCAAACGCGACTCCTCGTCACTGCCGACTGCGGTGGCAGCAACAGCGCACGAGCACGACTCTGGAAACGAGAACTCCAAACCCTCGCAAACGAGACCGGTCTCACTATCACGATTGCACATTATCCTCCAGGCACAAGCAAATGGAACAAAATCGAGCATCGACTTTTCAGCTTTATTAGCATGAACTGGAAAGAAAAACCACTCTACAATCATGCAACTATCATCAATCTCATCGCCGCCACAACAACCAAAAAAGGACTTAAAGTCTACGCTCGACTTGACAAGAAAAAGTATCTCAAGGGAATCAAAGTCAGCGATGAAGAAATGGCACGAATAAACATCAAACCAAATGAATTCCATGGAGAATGGAACTACACAATTAAACCGAACTAAACCGGCACTTTATTCTGCGGCAGACTCTTATGCCCGAGCATGTACACGCAC
>DUGF01000097.1 GCA_013331535.1 Microcaldota archaeon
TCTATCGAATTTCCAATGCGCACAGAATTTTTATCAATTTTGTGCTCATCCAGAAATTTAGATATTTCGTCTGTAAGACCAGACATGTGCGCTTTTTGCATTATTGTATTTATGACTCTCAGAACAAGCGGGATATCATTCTCACTTATCCAAACATATCCGTTTTTCCCTACGACCACGTCACTTCCGGTCTTTTCCTTTATCATATTGATCATGCTACTTTTCTTTCCAATAAGTCGTGGGATTTTTGCAGATGGAAATGAAATAATTTCTCCCTTTGGGAGTCTGCGAACGTCACTCAAATCAACGTTTCCGACCTCGTCTACAACCCGCACCACACCCATGACAAAGTCACCTACATTGAAATCCGCCCGTGTTTCTCTTGAGGACAAAAATCCAGGATAAGGCATATTCAGGTCGATGTCATAGCCCGAATGCCTTGAATCTGTGATTATTCCAACTACAACATCCTCTGCAGCCGGCCTGTAAACAGATTCCAGTGGAACATAACGTCCTTCTTCGTCAAGCATTCCAAGCACTGCCGCGTAAACGGAGTTCCCTTCTAAAAACGTATACGGGATAAACCTTTTTTCATCTGATATTTTCTCCCCTGGGAGAACTATTTTTCGCATTAATTCACCTTCGTTGAGATATTATCCGGTCAGACACCTCGGTCAGACTCTGGATTAAAACACGCATAAAATCAGAGCGAATAAACAATTGCCTCTAGCGAACCTTAATCTATAATCCGCCAATTCATGCGTTTCTGTTTGTCTTCAACACTATTATTGGGTGGGGAAATGTTTTTAAACCAGAATGTGGCTTAACCGGTTGTCTCCAAATAGGGGTTTACTCCAGTTTGTAGCTGTTGCCCAAACAGCTTCAACTTTCCTTTCAGTAACCTATTTTCTTCAAGGAGTTCTTTGTATTTTTCTTCATTCATGCCTGGTCATTGTTTCCACTCAGGAAAATTTTTACGCCTTTCTGTTGGGCAAAAAGTAAATTCTCACCATTTTTATATATTTGCACACATAGTTACAGTTTATGGAACCACACAATAAAAACGAAAGATTGGAATTTCAAATCGACGACGTATTGTATCGAAACCCGGATGTATTTCCTACTTGCCGAGATATAGCCGAATTACTCGCACTTCATGGAATACACGATACCTACCGAACTGTGCACAGACGAGGGGATTTGGAAGGGAGAAAGATAGAATGGGCATATGGTTCCAGCGACATGGGATTTCTTGCTGGATTAGAATCGCATCCCAGAGGATTAGAAGGATTAGAGACATTGATCGCAGTAAGGCAAAGATTTGGTGAGATAGTCCAAAGGGCAATTGAAGATTGCATGGAATTTCCGAGTATCGAAACCATAGTCGGGGTGCTTGCAAAAAGGCATGGAATAGAACTAAGCCCTCGCACCGTATCGCGTTTTGTTGATGATGGATCAANNACAGATTAACTGGATTCAAACCTCGCCACCAAAAGACTTTCTAAGAGAACTTATTGGCCCAGATCCTGTGAGAATATTAAGTGGGAAAAAAATATATGAAGAAAAATATGCCAGACTGGAAAGGATGGTCCATGCAATTTGTGAAGAGCACCCGAATGACATGCCTACCGGAAGAAAGATAGCAAGATGGTTTTATGGAAAATATGAAATAGCCATTAATCACAATGTCATAACAGGTAATATCGAGATAATACCTCTTCAGAAGGCATGGTTACTTGCATCTTCGGATGCGGTGTTTATTGGAACAGAACTGAGAGTAGGCCACGAAGAAGAATCTCAAGAAATTACAGATGTAATAAAGCAAAGATTTGGTAAAATAGTTACTGCGATATTTTTGCAGCATCTGGGCGAGTACCCATCTTTAAACAATATGAAGAAATGGCTGAAAGAAAGATTTCCAAAGATGAACCACGCTATTCAGCCTTATGTAGATTACCTGGCGATACAGCTGAGATGGATAGAAAACTGTGACATTGAAATACTTTTACGCAGTATACGGGCGTATACATTTGCACCAATGTTAAGAGATGATGAACGCGTGAAACTGGCTGAGAAAAAACTTGGGAGCATATCAGAGAGTGATCTCGCACGTTATAGAGGGTATATGGGAAGAAAAAGGCAAAGGGGCATGAGATTGCCCGCAGATGGCATTGGTGGCACTAAACAGACTGCTAGATTACGTTCAGTTATTTAGTCAACAACTTCGTCTCAATCTGTCCTGCCGTCAGTTTGTTCAATTTATCATAGAACTCGCCCTGCATTCCTCCGAAAATTTCAACCACAACAATAAGGTCTCCCATCTTAGACCATTCCTCGCGTTCTATTCCATAGCTTTTCAGAGTTCCATAACAACGATGGGCATAGGCAGCTGGCACTTTTACCGCGACCTTTACCTTTTCAAACTTAAGAGGGAGTATCGGACGCAGTTCTTTTATGATGTCAGTAAGCTGTTCTCTTGCATCCTTGAACGGATCGACATGGATTTTAGCCTCTTCAAGCGCAGATTCTATTCTGTGTTGCGTGTGTGGGGCATTTGTACGCGGATCAATGGATTCCCGCATTAGAATCGCAACAACCTGCTTGTGTTTTTCTTCAGTCTTCTTGCGCCGCTGGTCAGTGGTAAGCTGGACTTCTCCTTTGTGAAGGATAAACTCAAGGATTTTCATTACATCTGTTGTTCCGAAAACCTTTTCCACATCTCCGGCCTTGGCTTTTTCACCTTTTCTTGCATCGGCATAGACTTCTTCTGAAACAAGAATATTCTTTAGATCTTTTTTTGAACCGTCTAGATACATGTACGCAAGGTCTGGATCAACGTATAATTCGAAATGCTTTCCATCGCGATCGTATGATGCGAATATTGCCTTATCAAGGGACGCCATATGTTCACCAAAGTACTAGAAAATCCGAACGTTATGATATCACACGCACATTTTTAAAATTTAGTTCCGTAGTGCTTTGAGTGATTTTTATGACCGAAGGACAAACATCCAGCGGAAACACTGGAGATAAAATAACAATAAGCAAGGATGCGGTTTATGGAACCGCAGTATTGGTGCTGCTGGTTTTACTGGCGCTTTCGCTTTACACGGGCGGCTTTGGACTATTTGCAAAACCCGGAGACACGGTTCCACCCAATGGAAATCAACCTCCTACGGGAAACAACGGAAGCGTAACGCCACCGACTGGTGAGGAAACACTTCCAATAGTTGGAACGATAACGCTTGGTGAAAACGCGGTTCTTGGACAAAAAAATGCTCCCCTGACTATAATACAGTTCAGCGATTTCCAGTGCCCGT
>DUGF01000024.1 GCA_013331535.1 Microcaldota archaeon
TTATGGCTGAAGGAAAAGATGCATTCTCACATTTTCAGGAGCATTCGGTTGCGGAATTCTTCAAAAAGAACCGTCAGATGCTTGGTTTTAGCGGAAAGACAAAGAGCATGACCACAATTATTCACGAAGCAGTGAGCAATTCTCTTGATGCCTGCGAAGAAGCAGGAATTCTTCCAGAACTAAAAGTCGTGATACGGGAACTTGGGGAATATCATTTTCTTGTGCATATAGAAGATAACGGGCCTGGAATTCCAAAACAATATCTTGGAAAAGCGCTTGGCCAGATGTTGGCAGGAACAAAATTCCATCGTTACGTCCAGCAAAGAGGGCAACAGGGTATAGGAATCTCAGGAGTCAGCATGTATTCCCTGCTTACTACTGGCAAGCACCCTCGTATAACTTCCAGTTACAAAAACAAAAAATTAAGCTGTGAACTCAGCCTTGACCTCAAAACAAACCGTGCCGAGCTTCTTAATCTTGTCGAGGAAGACAATCCAGATGGCAAAACTGGCCTTACATATGAGGCGGAATTCAAGGACGTTGAATACAAAAGAAGTGATCAGGGTGTTTATGAATATCTGCGCCGAACCGCGTTAGCAAATCCTCATGCTTCCATTTCAATCACAGAGCCTAACGGAGAATCTTCCTCCTTTCCACGTGTTATTGAAAGCAATCCAAAAAGGCCAAGGGAAATTCAGCCTCATCCGCTTGGAATAAGCGCGCATGATCTTCTTGATTTAGCGCATGCTCAGAAAGAAAACAGAAAAATTTCGGCATTTCTCCAAAACTCATTGGCACGCGTGAGCGCAAACAAGGTATCAGAGCTCAGAACGCTTGTGCCTGACGTTGATTTTGACAAAGAGCCTTCGGATATGTCATGGGAGGATGCGGAGAAAATCGTGCAGAGCTTTAAACAAGTGAAATGGATCGCTCCGGAAACAGATTCTATTGTTCCGATCGGAAAAGAGCAGATAGAAAAATCATTCAACAACATTTTTACCCCGGAAATTATCTCGGTAACTGAACGTTCTCCTAAGATATATCGAGGCGGAGTTCCATTTATGGTGGAAGCCGCAATTGCGTATGGGGGCGGAATTGCTCATGCAGGGAAAAAGGGCGACATGATGAGATTCGCGAACAGAGTCCCTCTTTTGTTTGATGCCGGAGGTTGTGCAATTACCGAATCCATAAAAAGCGTGGAATGGAGCCGTTATGGATTAAAGAATTTTGAGGAAGAGCCTGTCGTAGTGCTGGTCAATTTTGTCAGCGTTCATGTTCCATATACTGGAGCCGGTAAGCAGGCTGTTTCAACCGAGGAAGATGTTTTTGATGAAATAAAAAATGCAGTAATGGAAGCCGCACGCGGAGTACAACGTTACATAAGCGGAAAGCGAAAGGCACATGAAATCGAAGGAAAGCGAAAGGCAATCCTAAGATATGTAGAGCAATTAAGCGGAGACCTTGCATCTCTTTCAGATTCAAAGGCAAAGGACTCGCTCAGGCAAAAGTTGCTAAAGCTGGTTGAGGAAAAGTATGCTGCTTTGGAAGCAGAGGAGAACGGAGAATCGAACTCCGAAAACGGAAAACGCGAGACCGGAAACGGTAATGGAAACGGAGCTAGTGAAGACGAAGAATAATGTAAGACCCTGGTGATCATCATGACTGACAAACATGCGGAAAAGAAAATGACTGATCTTGGAAAGAAAATGCTTAAAGAAGTTGAAGGTGGCGAAGGCCCGACATTCGAAACTCCTCTTAGAACCAAGAGCAATACAATTTATGATGATGGAATTGGTTGTTTGCGACTTGGGGAAAAAAAGGAGCTGCGCAAGTTTCTCAGTGTATCTCAGGCAAGAACATTCATGCAAACTGTGGCAATTGCGGCAAAGACAAAGCGTTTCATAAAAGAAGAGCTTCACACGAGCATCAGAGGCCTTTTTTACCAGCTTAAATTCTCTCTTGGCGAAGACTTGGACGAGGAACTTTTCAGCGAGCAAAGTGAAAGTAATGCGCTTATAGAGGATCTAGAAGTGGCAATGGGCGTTATGAGGGAAGATCTTCACCTAACAACAGACCGTAAAGGAGTTGTTGCAGGTGCGTTGAAAATCCGCGACAAATTTGCAGGCGACGAGACAGTAATCGACTGCGAAAAACAGGGAAGAAGCGGCTGGATGATTCCAAGTGATGTTGATAACGGAATGGAAATAGAAGAGCTTGAGGCAGATTGGGTTCTTGTAGTTGAAAAGGATGCGCTTTGGCAAAGACTGAATGAAGACAGATTCTGGAAAAAGGAAAATTGCCTTTTGATTACGCCAAAAGGACAAGCTTCGCGGGGAACGAGACGGCTTCTTAGAAAGCTTGCTGACAAGAAATTACCGGTTTACTGTTTTATGGATTGTGATGCATGGGGATGGTACATTTACTGGACAATAAAGACGGGCAGTATGAATCTTGCGTATCTTGGAAGGGATTTTGCGGTTCCGGAATCAAGATTTCTTGGAGTTACAATGCAAGATATAATTGATTATGAGTTTTTGCAGAAGCTGACGATCAAGGCAAAAGAGGTAGACATAAAACGCGCTGAGGAAATGCTTGGTTATCCATGGATAAATCGTCACAAACCCTGGGTAGATAATCTGAATCTAGTACTCAAAACAAAAAAGAAGATCGAACAGGATGCATTGCAGGGGCAAAGACTTACATTCGTAGGAGAATATGTAAATGAAAAAATAAACAAGAAGAAATGGCTGCCTTAGTTGCGTTTCCGGTTTCCAGCAATCAGCAGCGAGCAGCCGGCATCCAGCATCGGGTTTTCAGTTTCGGGTTTTGCGTTTAGAATTCCGAATTTACCACCCACCATCCAATATTTATTATCCACAATCTACTGCCTATCATCTACAACCTACGGCCAGTTCATTCTCCCCTTCTTGGACTGCTTGATCTTAGTCGCTCTCCCATAATCCGTCTTTTTGCTTTTGATAAAAAGCTGAATACTGGTGAATGTGGGGCTCCGTCAATGAGTTTGTATACTGCATCCTTTGCTGTTTCCATTGTGTCGAATTTTGATATTATCGAAATTGTGTTTCCATAAACACTGATATATGATTCGGTTGCGTCTTCTATTATGGTTTTTACTTTTCCATCCTCACCGATAACTCTTGATTTTACTCGTTTTGCGTCATTGTCATTGCGGCATATATCCTTGAGATTGATAATCTGCAGGTTGTATCCGTCATTTAGAAGCAGGAATGCATGTTTTGGCTGGAAGCCGCGACCTATTGCCTTTACTACATCCTTTGCGAAAAATATATCCGCGCCTTCCCCACTTATCTCGACATCGCCATCATCCTTTACATTGAGCTTTACGTTTGCCTTTTCTTCTATGAGTTTTTTTGTTTCTCCACGCGCGCCGAGGATTGAGTTCAGACGTTCAAGAGGAACCTTTATTACTTCCATTTTTTTCACCGGTTTCAGTTTTCGTATTAACTTGTTCACTCGTTTTATTATTATTGATTATCTCTTTCAGCAAGCTTTTTATCTGATCGTTTGATTCTTCTTTTAATTGTCGTTCCGCAGCTTGCAAAAGCTTTGGGTCTTTGGTGCCTTTAAGTACGGTTGCGATTGTTTTTCTGGTTAATTCGTCCCAATCTCCGACCAGGCCAATGAACGATTTCTTTATATTTTCGTCTTCATCTATCAGCGGACTAAGCGCATAAATCGCATATTGTTGTGTCTGGTCCACATCCTGCATTGCAACTATCATAAGCTCTTTTTTAAGGGCTTTTGTAAGCTCTTTTTTTTGTATCTCAGCAACGTATGCAAGTGCAGACTCCATCTCATAATTCTTAAGGATTATTTTTTTGAGGCATTCAGATACTTTCGCCATATTTTCAGAATTCTCACATGCCTTAGATATTGCAAGAAGAAAAGTGGTATTTACACCAGTCTTTCTATCATATGTTTTGTCTATTAATTCAACAAATACGTCTTCCCATCCGGCATCCAGAATCATTCCTACAAAATATTTTGCTACGGCCGCTGGTTTCATCTCAGTTGAAGCCAAGCCTGGATTTTGAACTATCCCAAGCGCGATTCTCAGAAGAACCATTCTTTCATATTTTAATCTCGCAAGCTGGTCGTGAATATCCTGTTTTTCTGAATATGCCTTGATCAATTCCCAGAAAAGAGTCCGTGGATTTACATCTGGTTTATTCAAATATCTATGAAGGTCAAGTTTTTTTGGTGCTTCTGGAGGAAGCGCTGAACCTGATGAGTCGTCGTCTCCTCCGTGTGTTGGCCCTTTTTGGGTATATTTTTGATCTGGCATGATTTTAAGTCTCCCGTATAGCGTTTCGAGTTTCCTGTTTTGAACAACTGAAATTCTTGACTGAAAACTCGGAACTCGAAACAATTACTAAGCCACCGACGATCGAG
>DUGF01000009.1 GCA_013331535.1 Microcaldota archaeon
ATTTTCTTTTATTATATCGTATGCTCTACAGATGCTTCCTATTTCATGGCTTATTTTCATTTTGTCAAGTGCATTCATCTGGGCATTGAAGTTTTCAGCAACAAACTTCGCAACTATTCCGACAGCTTCGGTTTCACCTTGTTTGAGGTATCCATCCATGAAATAAAACGCAATTGAAATACGCGTTTCCGGATCCTTTATTTTTGTCTCCAAATCGGCAGGAGTTTCATATCCTAATTTTGAGAGCATTCGTACGCCATCGTCTATGCTGATGAGCCTTAGTGCATAAGGCAAAAGTTCAACGGGTACGCCAACAAAATCCTTTTCTATTGTTTTGAACCCATCCGAAGTTTTATTTCTTATTTTCTGCTGAAGATCAGAGTACTTTTCAACAGCATCTGTTTCAAACTCCTTTCCGAGAAAATATAGATAATGGCCAGCGCTTTCTGCCCTGTTTTCCCTGGTTGGCAGTATTACCGTTCCTTTTTCCGTTGTATTAGCCATATCATAATACCTTGTCTGTCCTTCAACATCGGCCTTTGCAATAACATGCCCTCCTGAAAAAGATGCCAATGTGCCGATTACTACCTGCATTGTTATGCTGCCTTCCAGCTTTACGTTTGCCTTGAGTGCCTCATCAATTACTTTCGCCATGATGAGATTTCCTGATAAACAGTTGAAGCCTTTGGTTGCAAATGCCTCTTTCGCAGTGTCGGCATTATTGTTGTAGTCGAATCCAAATGAATTATGCGCCTGGCCTCTGCTAAATCCGAACATTGCTGAAAATGTTTCTTCTGCACTGCGGGCAGGGTTTTTCCTTAGCCTGAACATGTCCGCTATTTTGTCTGTTGCCACAAAGAATTCACTTGCAGTTTTTGCATTAACCGCTTCAGTGAAATAGCCAAGAAGAATTGGTTTTTGTGCTGGTGGTGCCAGCTCAAGAAAGAAGGCATTAAATGTTGGGGCCAACGTCTTTTGTTTTTCCTTGAACTCGCCGTTTACCATAACACATTATTCGGACGCATCCTTATAAAAACTTCTAACGAATGAATATTCGTGAACACTATGAATAATCTGATTGACATCAATTCACTGGACAAAAAATGGCAGATGGAATGGGAAAAGGAAAAGGTTTACGAAGCAGATCCGAAAATCGGGAAAAAGGAGACAAAAAAAGGAAAAAAGGAATCCGCGGATACGGAAAAAAAGAAAACCGAAAACGCGGAACAAAATAAAAAATACATAACCGCGGCATTCCCTTACCCGAATTCCCCCCAGCACATAGGCCATGCACGCACTTATACGACTACGGACATTTATGCGAGATACTGGAGGCTGCGCGGCTACAATGTTTTATTCCCAATGGCATTCCATGTTACCGGCACCCCTATTCTTGCAATGGCGCGAAGGATAGCGGAAAAAGACGAAGAGGTTTTGGGAGTATTCGAACAGATTTACGGAATTGATCGTGCTACGGCTGCGAAGCTTACAGAGCCGAACGCGCTGGTAATGCATTTTTCGCGCGAGATTGAGGAGGGCATGAAGGAGATTGGATATTCCATAGACTGGCGCAGAAAATTCTACTCTTTTGATAAAAAATTCAACAGATTTATTGAGTGGCAGTTTGCAAAGCTAAAGGAACAGAAGCTGATTGTACAGGGCGAGCATGCGATTCCATGGTGCCCAAAGGACGGGAATGCGGTTGGCGCGCATGATACAAAAGGAGATATGGACCCGGAAATTAAGGATTTTATCTGGGTAAAATTTCGCCTGAAAGGATCGGATTTAATTTTAATGACCGGAACTACCCGCCCGGATGCGCTTTTGGGACAATCGAATCTTTGGATTGACCCGCATGGGAAATACAAAATAGTTCAGGTAAAAAACGAAAAATGGGTAGTTGGGGAAGCAACAATAGGGAAGATACGCGACCAGTGTGATCCAAATGCAAAAATAATTGGTGAAATAAGCGCAAAGGAACTGATAGGTAAATGGGTTAAGGGCCCAATTGTTAATTATGAATTATACATCCTTCCCGCAGGATTTATCGACAGCAGTGTTGGTTCTGGCTTGGTTTACTCTGCACTTGAGGATCCGGTGGACTTATACGAACTACGTAAAACACAGGCAGACGCAAACTTGGTTAAGCAATATAACCTTGATCAAAGCGTAGTTGCAAAACTTAAACCAATTTCCATTATAAACGTGGAAGGCATGGGGCAGGATTTGGGAGATTCGATTGGAAAGGAATTCGGAATCACATCTGCAGATCAAAAGGAAAAATTAGAAGAAGCAAAGGGCGAACTTAATCGACGCGTATTTCGTAAAGGCATTATGAATAAAAGCTGTGGAAAATATTCAGGAATGAGCGTACCCAATTGCCAAGAATTAATCAAAAAAGATCTGATAAAATCCAAAGATGCGGTTATGTTCTGGGAGATTGATAATAAGCCTATTTATTGCCGCTGTGGAACGCAGATTATTATCAAGCTCCTTAATGACCAATGGTTCATAGATTATGGAAACGAGGAATGGAAACAGAAAGCGCGCGAGTGCATTGCGACAATGAGCATAATCCCTGAGAAAAATCGCGCTGATTATCTTTATACTGCTGGATGGCTAAGGGAAAAGGCATGCGCGCGTGCTGCAGGGCTTGGGACTAAACTGCCGTTTGACAAGAGCAAGATGATTGAAGCGTTATCTGATTCAACAATTTACATGGCATTTTATACGATTGCACACCTGCTTGAGGGCGTGGGAGAC
>DUGF01000093.1 GCA_013331535.1 Microcaldota archaeon
AAAGTAGAGCAAGAGCGTCAGGATTTCGTAAAAGCAATCTCCGAATCAGCAAAATCAAATCCAGTAATAAACCAAGCATTGAGTGAGCATGTTGAAAGAGGTTTAATGGCAGTAGAGCAAACCAAAGTCATAATCCCGCCTGAATCTCTACAAGGGGCACCACCAGATTATGTGCGCAGTGTTGCAGAGCAGTACAAGCAGGAAATAAAGCAGGATAACCAATTAGCAAAATCCCATCACGAATTTGAAGCAGCACAAGGGGCATCAGACATTGCAAGAGATAATCTGGTAAAGCATTTATCAAAGGCAACTGGTGGAAGTGTTTCACCTGATGACGTTCCAGTATTAAAGGAAACCAAACCCGAATTATTTGAAAATCTAAAAGTAAAGGGGGCACTGGAAACATATGAAAAAGCAGAGGTAAGGGCAGAGCAATCCAGAGCAGAATTTGCCCAATCATTTGATACTTTCAGAGCTCAGCATGCTAAAGAGCCGTCAGAGCATGTAATCTCCCAGCATGAAACCGAGCGTTATCTAAGTAAAGATTGGGATTCCGCACGTTTGGCAATTGAAAGTAAATTAACTCAATACCATGGTTTGCCGGATAAAAGCAGTGATGAGGCAATGAGGATGGAAAGGGCGGTGTTGGATGATATTGGGAGGGTGGATGGGAAGGTGAAACCTGAGATAATGGATGAAGAAGGAGCGAGGTTGTTGATTGAAAGGGGGGACTTTTTGATATCTAATACGAAATTCGGTGAATATGCAAAAGAACATCGCGAAGATTTTAAGAGAGAATTATCAACAATGTCTGCTTTCATAAAAAAGCAGAGCAGAGAAATATACGATCTGGAAAAATTTAAGAACCTTGGTTTGGTGAATCTTGCAAAGTTGGTCGAAAGCAGGGATAATTTTTTTAAGAGAGTGCCTGGTCAATGAGTTTATTCATAAATCTTATACTCAGGTCTGCAAGAACTATCTAAAGAAATGTGTATCTGCTTTGTAAGGGTCCAGATTACTAAATCGCTTGTTTTTCCATCCCCTACTGGTGCAAGCCCATATCGTGGTTGATTAGCAAGTTTAAATAAATACATTTTTCCATCTTGAGTCTGTATTGTTAAAGTTGAAGAAACTTGATCCCACTTAATATAAATATCGGGTTCATGGTTTATTCTTACTCCGCCCTTTTCCATTATGAAGGCGTGTCTTTTTCCGTCCCGCCCACAATACATTAAACTATTGCGCCCCGTAGAAAGAGCATCTGCTTTCTTAGATTCTGCTTCACAGTCTGGATTACATTCGTCGCCATGAAATGTTTCTCCTGCCTTTATTCTTGGTCCGCACATTCTTGCCCATCTACCCAAGCAACCCAAGAATTCTTTAACAGCCATCTCAGCACGTTCGTCTTTTTTCAGTTCCACTTCCGTTATTGGTATCCCTCTCCAAGGTCTCCTCTCCAACCCACATCTTTCATCAGGTTCATAAACCACTTTCGGGCATGGTTCTTCCTTAGGCTTCGCAACAGGTTCTTCTTTCGATTTTTCTTGCGGCTGTGCGGATTTCTTTTCTGGTGGAGCATTTGCTGGTTCCGCAGCAACTGGTTTCTCTGGTAGTCTATCATTAAGTGGACCTGAGCATCCCCCAAATGCTAAAACTGCTGTAACTGCAATCGTTCCAATCCCTACCTTACTCCTCATTCTCATGTTACAATTAGTGTAATATAACCATTATATACCTTACGGCGGACCAAAGAGCGGAACAAAATCAATCAAAGCAATCCAAAAACGTTTTTCCTTCAGCGGAATATTCCTTTCAGGTCCTTTAAATCAAACAACAGAATGTTCTCCCCCAGATTTTCCTTTTTCGCAAATGATTTGGCAAACACGGCAAAGTATTCCTTTCTGCCAGTATTGTTCCACTCGACAAGTTTTGTTTTTTCTTGCAATGACGTCAGGATTTTTCTGGCATTCACTCCATCCTGCCATTTACATTCCGCGAATAGAATTTCTTTTGTTTCTTTGTTTATCGCTACAATATCTATTTCGGCAGTTTTTCTCTCATTTGTCTGTTTATCCCTGTAAGAACCCCACCATGAACCGACCTCAGTGGAATTTATTGGGTTGTTTCCGATCAATGACTCCCGGCATATCTGTTCAAATTGCCTGCCGACATATGCATTGAATTTTTCCTCAAAATTCTTTCTGAACCCGTCAAACCTGAAAGAGTCCAGTTCCTTTTTGAATGGGTAAACAAACCCAAACCAAAATTTGAAGTAATTGTCCTTTAGGATATAGAGCGTATTTTTGCTTTTCTCCTTTGCCGTTATTGGTTTTATAGTATCTATAAGGTCCAGATTCTTCAGGGTGTCAATATATCTGACAAGGGCAGTTCTTTCTGTTCCGAGCGCATTTGCCAATTCATTTAATGTATTCTTTCCAGCAGAAATCTCCTTTAACAGAGAGAAATATGTCTTAGGCTCCCGCAATTCCTCTTTTAAGATTATGTCTGCTTCCTGATACAGGATAGAACCCCTTCTTGCAATCGCATCTTTCGCATTTTCATAAGTTGTTTTCCCCTTCTCAAACTCCAAGATATACAAAGGAATTCCTCCACTTATTGAATATAACTCCATCATTTTCTCGAATTCTGACCCAGAAAAAAACGTGAGAAAATGCTTAAATTGCAGCGGATCAAGTTTCCATTGTCCAGTTCTTCTGCCATAAAGCGGGCTTTTTCTTCCTAAAACCTCAGTTTCCATAGCACCAATGCTGGAGCCGCACAGAATTATATGAAAACCGCTGGACTTGAAATAAAGGTCCCAATATTTTTGGAGTAGAGACGGAATTGCCTTGTTCGCATCAACCAGATATGGAAATTCATCTATTATGAGCACCAGATTTCTCAACTTTCTTTCCTTTAAATTCTCAAGGAGTTGTTTAAACTGAAGAAAAGGATTTGTTTTCAGGGTCGGGTCGTTAAAATACGCTGCGATATCCTGCGAGAAGGATCCGAGAAGTTCTTGTTCTACTTCCTGTGCAGCAAGAAGATATATCGCATTTTTATCCTTTATAAAATGTTTGATAAGCTCAGATTTCCCTACTCTTCTTCTCCCGTATAATACTACGAGTGAGGAGGACCGTTTTATTTGCATTTCTAGGAATTCAAGTTCATTTTTCCTGTTTACAAATTGTATGAACGTGTTCATAATGTTCTTTTACATACAAATATTTATAAAGTTAATCTATCCGGCTTTTTACTTCAAAAACATATATACCTTACGGCGGACCAGAAAGCGGGATAAAAACAAATCAATTCCGATTGCAGTATCTGATATCGGCTGGTTTCCCAGCCATATGGCTGGTTTCCCAACATTTATAAATAATATTGATTATAATGAATTTATGTTAAGTCCGGAATTCAATTTATTGGCTGCTTTTTTGAGTAATCCGTCAAAAGAATTATACGCTCGGCAGATGGAACGCCTGACTAAAACAAATCATGAAAGAGCAGGAGTTTATCTAGCAGAATTGGTCACACAAAAAGCGCTATTAAGAGAAAGGAAGGGCAAGCAGGTTTTCTATAGGCTTAATAAGCAAAATGAGCTTGTTCAGAAAGCGCTGGCATTTACAGAATTGGAGCGAAAAATGCAATTTGTAAAGAGCAATGAATCTGGGTTTATCGTCAAAGACGCGGTTTCAGAAGTGCTTAAGGAATTCCAACCATCGATTTATTTTGTTCTCTTGTTCGGATCGGTTGCCCGGGGGCATCAAAAGGAAAGCAGTGATGTCGATCTGTTATTCGTGCTTCTTGAAAATGGGAGAACAAAAAAGAAAATAGAGACTATATTGAAAAAACGTGAATTGATAACCGGAAAAACGATTTCTTTTCATTCGATCACTCTTAGGGAATTGGAGAGAGAATGGCAAAAGAAGCCAGTCTACAAGAATATGTGGGACGACANNAAGGATCGTTTTCTTTGGTGAGGACAACTTCTGGAATTTTGTCCTAAAACAGGGTGAACCGTATGCGTGACAGACTGGATAAATGCTTTGAGGGAACAAGAGAATCCCCGCCAAGACTGATTCAAAAGAATCCAAACATTGAATTGGCGGAAGAACATCTGGATAAAGCCGAGAATAATATTGCCGCGCTTGAAGTAATGTTTCAGAATAAATTCTTTGATTGGGCCATTGTAACTGCATATTATTCCATGTATCACGCAACTCTGGCTGCATTATGGCTGATTGGTATTGATGCAAGGTCGCATGAATGTGCCGTACTTGCTTTCGAAAGATTCTATGCAAAGAAAGGCAGGGTTGAGAACAAATATGTGGAATATCTCCATCGTGCAAAGGATTTGAGTGAAAAATACGCAGAAACACTGGAAAAGGTAAGGACGTTAAGAGTGCAGGCATCATACGGTATTGGTGAGATAAAATCCGTAGATGCGATATTCGTCAGAACACAGGCAAAGGATTTCGTTGCTGCGATCCGGCAGATTATTCATGAAGCAAAAGGGCTCTAATTACGGCGCATCAAAGAGCGGTTCAAAAACCAACCTTTTAATTTCCTTCCCTCTCATAATTAATTTCTGATTCTAATGGGTGTCAATAACGAAAAGCGAGCAGTCCTTATCCTGAAAGACGGTACTATAATCCATGGTAAAGGATTCGGCGCACTCGGAACTGCGATCGGGGAATTGGTTTTCACCACATCTATGCAAGGATACCAAGAAGCCCTTACGGACCCGAGTTATGCAGGTCAAATCCTTATGATGACCTACCCGTTAATCGGGAATTACGGAATAAACAAAACCGATTTTGAAAGCGATAAAATTCAGGCGGAAGGTTTCGTGGTAAGACAGCCAAGCGATTTACATTCGGACCGGGATGCAACGAAATCCCTGAATGAATTCCTGAAAGAACACAACAAGCCTGGAATCTATGGAATTGACACGCGCGCTTTAACGCGCAAGGTTAGAAATTTTGGAGTTATGCCAGCGACCTTGATTACCTATGTTGGAGAACTGCCCGCAGAATCGATGAGCTCGGCTCTCAACTACAATTATTCAGCAATAAATTTCGTTGAAAAAGTATCAACAAAGAAACCACTCACATTTGGTGATGGCGGAACCAGCCAGCGCACAGTCGTGTTGATAGATTACGGGGTGAAATTGTCAATCATCCGGGAACTGGTCACACGAAATCTCAAGGTAGTAGTCGTGCCGCACGATGCGACTGCAAAACAGATTAAGTCTTTTGAGCCGCACGGAATATTATTATCAAACGGTCCAGGCGACCCTGCAATCCTTACAGACCAACACAAAACAATTCGCGAACTAGTTAATTACCCGATTTTCGGAATCTGCCTCGGTCATCAATTAATCGCCCATGCATTCGGAGGGGATACCTATAAGCTAAAATTCGGTCATCGCGGTTCAAATCATCCGGTTTTAGACAAGGTTCGCAATCGTCTTGTCATCACAACCCAAAACCATGGCTATGCAATAAAAAACATGCCAAAAGATTTCGAAGTCACGCACGAGCATGCAAACGATGGAACGATTGAAGGAATCCACCACAAGGGAAAGCCTATTTTCTCAGTGCAATACCATCCAGAGGCATCAGCAGGTCCGCATGACTCGAAATTCCTGTTTGACGAGTTTGTGAAAATACTATGAAAGGGCTTTTTTGGCTTCGTTCAAGAAATCGTCAATAGTATGTATTTTCCTTAATAACTTCTTCACGTCATCAGGGCTTATATTGTAATATTCGTGTGATATAAGGTTTCTGTATCTGACAAGTTTCTTCATTTCCTCGCAAGTGCTTTCTTTGATTCACAAATTGTGGGTCGGATACCCCGCTGCTTGCAGCGACCACAATTTGTGAAGTTGTGACCGAATGAGGTATACCCCATCTGCTTGCAGTGGGGTCTCTTCGGTCACATTGATTATTTTTGCTTTTTTCAGGATATCAAACGAGTCATTGTAACTTCCTGGAATTTGAAGTCTAAACAAAGAGATAAGTTCCTCAGCAAGGTCTATTGAACGATTTATTGACTGAAATACGGACATGCACCCGGCATCAAATCTTATCCTGTCATTGAATACTTCTCCGTCTTTGAAGCGCTCTTCTGAATCTGTGAGATTTTGTTCTATCCCTTTTATTATTGCGGCTATCCGTTCCTTATCCATGTTTTCTTTTCCCTCTCAATATCGCATTGTAAATCCTATCAAGTCCGGGTTTCATGTCCAGATATTCGCTTATTGTTTTTGAGATGATATGCGACACCAGATGCCGGTCCTTTTCATAGATGGGTTTGCCCTCTTTAAAGACTCTGTAGCGTATCTGAATCGGCAATCTGTAAAAATTAACCAGGTCAATCCCGGGACTGGCAGCTCCGAACATTTCTATGATTTTACCCATGCCTGGCTTTTCTTTTTCAGGAATTATACATATGTCTATATCTGATTTTGCATTTTGTTGCCCTCTTGCGACAGATCCGAATAAGTAGATTGCAAGCACTCCTTTTCTTTTTTTTGCTTGTTTTGCCAAGTTCCTGAGCTCGTTTTGAAACTGCATATGTGGTTTCCTCCAGCAACCTATTTATACCTTGTTGTCGTTTTCTCCCGCATGGTAAGGCATACTCTGGGCAAGAAGCTCAAGCTCAAAGACCAGCACGCACTGGTTCTCGCCGTAGAATCACAGGGATTCTGCGTTTCTCTTTTAGAAAATTCAGGCACTGAAAAACAGGAAGCAAGAAGCGTTGCTGAGTTTACGGATTTAGTTGACAAGGCATCTGTTTCATGGGTTGATTTTGTAGCCGTGGATTTGCATAAGGAAGTGGAATCTATTGCCTCAACAATGGGGTTTAGCAAGCAGCTTGTTCGTGGTCTGCTGAACAACAAACGTGGTTCTTATATAGATAATGATTCAGAACTCGGAATTCTCATCCCAGCAGTAATCGTAAATCGTTTTGATGTTAAGGTTAATCCACTTCTAATTCTTATAAAAAACAATCTTGTATTCACGCTTCATGGAACAGAAGTTCGGAGATTTTTCCACTTGAGACGATATGCGGAAACATTCATGAAAAAAATAAAAGTAGATGAACCTGCAGCGGACAAGGTTACGAAAATTCTTATCAGGATTGTTGACGAAAACAACGGAAGGAATTTTGATCACTTAAGGGAAATCGAAGAAAACGGAGACCAGTTGAGTCAAATCCTCGCAGACCCAAAAACCCCGCGCGGGGTAATCGGCCCGAAAATTCATCAGATGAAACATGCGCTTATAGTCTATCTGGGTTCTTTGTGGAGCACTCTCGATGTGTTGAACTCCCTTCGTTACGGTGATCCGTTGCTACTCACAGACGAGGATCGTCTTTTAGACCAGCTTGACGCGTTGAGCAGTGAGGTAAATACCCATATTGGACTCGCAGAGCATCTTAGCGAGGTTTTGGCAAGCGGTTTGGAAGTCCTTCAGAGTATATACAATAACCAGCTTCAGGTTTTGAACAACAAGCTCGCGATGGTTGTAACTTATCTTACTATAATTGGTACAGCGGTTCTTGTTCCAAATACGATTGCAACTGTGATGAGCAGTTCTGCATTTGCTTTAGGTCCACAGGATGCAGGCTGGTATCTTGCGTTTCTGACGATTTCAACAATTATTGCGATAGCTGTTTCTTATATATGGGTCAAGAAAATGGGTTGGATTCCGCAGAAGCCGGATGAAGGATAAGAGGCTGTTTTTATTTGTTATGGTCAAATATAGTTTGGTATGGCTGTTATTTCTAATCCGAATAGGGTTAAAGCTGCAAAACAACCTGTAAAAAGAATACCGGACAAAAATCGGCACAGGCTTGCAAATGCCCATTCCGCAAAGCTCCCGATTGCAGAATAACCCCTTGGCGCAAAAAGAGAATTGTTAGCACGGGAGATTATTGACGCGATTAAGAAGGAAATAATTGAGGGACGCACACCTGGCCTTGACGAGTTAATGGAAGTATTGGAAACCAGATTCCCTGGTACGAGACTTACTATTCCATGGATAGGCCTGCAAAGAGCACAGGCAAGAGAAGAACTTGGAATAACTGAGAAAATGGACGATGTAACGCTCGGAATTGCCATTAAACCCAGGACAGGACTGCGAGGAAAAGAACCAGTAAAACCAGCAAGAATAGAAACTGAAGAAGAGCTTTCGGGCAACGTTATTACTATTGTCAGAGCAGGGGTAGTTGTAAGCGTTGCCATCGGAAAACCGGCAGACATGGCAGTTGAGGAGGAAGGAGGAATCATACTGTTTGCCCGTATGCTGGTCGAAAAATACCAGTGGCTGAAGCTTCCGCAATTTCTTCCGGCATTAGCGGATCTTCTTTCCAGAAAATATCCGTACAATGGAGCGCGATCATTTTGGAAATATGAAGATAAGCCCATACAATGCAAAGCGTTATGCTGGACTGGAACATGATGTTAAAATAAGTGAAAAAGCAGATGAAGATAGTCGTAAAGGAGAAAGCGCAGAAGAGATCGAAGACAGGGTTGCGCAAAGCGAATTAGATCTAACACTTGTGGAAAAATTAAAATCTGAAATCCGCTGGCTTCTGGAAAGAAGAAAGGGTTTTGAAATTCTATACGAACTCAGTAAGAGAAACCCCGGCGTGTTAATCAGCTCTGATGAGGTTTTAGAATGGATCGATGAAATCTCATCTTCTGACTCAGCTCTACGAGACCAAAGGGATGCCGAACTAGATGATCAGGAGTTAAGAAACAAAGTTGCAGAAGAAGTCGCAAGAGGCGGACTGGACGGATTAAGGAAAATAATCACGGCTGCACTGGAAGCAGAGATAAAAGCAGACCCACGAGTAGCATTTCTAAGCATATATGCGAGTAGAATAAGTAGAAGATTGGGACTGGACATTTCAACAGGCCGGGTTGAGATTTTTCTTGGCAGATACGTTAGCCAGGATGTACAAGTGCTTAGAGAAAAAGCGCTGCGAGGTGCTGCCGCAGTTCCTAAAATAGATGCAGCTGCAATTCCTAACATGGTCGGTGCACCCCAGGCGTCCCAATCAACCACGGCACAAAAACCTCCAAAAGTCAAAGGTTCGGATATCCGCAATGTCCCTAAAAAAGAGGCCAGAAAAAAATATGGTGCAGAAGTAATTTCATTTCTTAACTCCAGTAAAGAAAACTTGAATGCAAGATTTGAGGATATAGCCGCCCATGTAAATAATACCTTTGGCCTGGCGGGAAAGAACAGGGTAAGCAAGGGTTATGTGTATAATTTGTATTGGGGCCGTGCCAGTGAAGAACTTAAACGAAGGAGAACCGAGGCATTAGCTGCTAAAAGACTGGAACAAAACAAAGAAGAACCATGTCAGCAAGGTTAATTCCTAAAAATGCCTCCTCGCGCTTTCCTTCAACGCGGCTATCCCGACCAATTCCTTTCCGCTCAAATATTCTATTAAGGCTTTTCCTGACAATGAGATATAGCTGAATTTTGTTTTATCTATTCCGAATTTTTCAATTGCGGTTATCGTGTGCCCGCCTCCTACAATCGAAAAGTTGGTGCAGTCTGCGATTATGTTAAGGATTTCCTTTGTCCCTGTTGCAAACTCGTCAATTTCATAAACTCCGAGCGGTCCATTTATCATAATTGTTTTCGCGTTCGCAAGGATTTCTTTGTATTTTGCGATGGTTTTCGGGCCAATATCAAATATCTCGCCCTTTTCCATGCATCCGGAATCCGACACATCGCAGTCAATCCGTTTTCCTTCAACATTTATTCCGCAATCTAGCGGAATCACTATCTTATCCCCGTACTTTTGAATGATCATCTTTACTTCGCCGAGTTTTTCAAGCAAACCTTTTG
>DUGF01000053.1 GCA_013331535.1 Microcaldota archaeon
AGGCCTGGAAGATTTGACAAGATAATCTACATGCATCTTCCTGAAAAAGAAGGAAGGGATGCAATTTTGAAGGTGCATACGCGAAAGATTCCCACAGAAGATGATATTGATTTTGAAAAGCTGGCAATGAAGACCGAACGATTCTCTGGTGCAGACCTGAAGAACGTTGTTGATGAAGCAACCGGGCTTGCTGCAAAAGAGGCAAGCAAATCCGGAAAAATCGTTCCTGTTGCAATGGAACATTTCCTTGCAGTTTTGAAAAGAACAAAGCCAAGCACTGGGATAGCACAGCTTGAGAATTACGAACGGTTCAAAATGGACTTTGAAAGAAGAAGCGGTGGCGGAAAGGAAGAAGGAGGATCCGAAGGACAAGGCGAGATTGTCAAATGGGAAGACGTTGCAGGGCTTGGCGACGTGAAGCAGGCACTCCTGGAAACCATCGAGCTTCCGCTCTTGCGTGAGGATTTGATGAAAGAATTCAAGGTGAAACCAAGCAAGGGAATCCTACTGTTCGGCCCTCCGGGTTGCGGAAAAACATTAATGGCAAAGGCAGCAAGCGGAGAATTGAAGGCATCTTTCCAGGTTTTGAGCGGTGCTGAAATAATGAAACTCGGATATACTCAGGCAGTTACAGTGATTAAAGAGGCGTTCAACCGTGCAAGGGAAAATGCACCAGCAATAATTTTTGTTGATGAAATTGAAACATTTGCACCGCAACGCGGAATAGGGACAAGCGAAGTGGTCGGGCAATTGCTTACGGAAATGGACGGATTAAAAGAATTAAAGGGCGTTGTTGTTCTTGGCGCAACAAACAGGCCAAGCATATTAGATTCGGCAATCCTAAGGCCTGGAAGATTTGACAAGATATTCTATATTTCTCCTCCAGATAATGCTGGGCGTGCGGAAATGTTCAAAATTCATCTTGGGACATTCTCTGAGGGTCTGAACCTTGCTGCACTGGCTGATGCAACTGAAGGTTTCACTGGTGCGGATATTGCCGGAATTTCTCAGGAAGCGAAAATGCAGGCAGTTCGTGCAAAGCTCGGAGGAAAGGATTCGAAGATAACTACCGAGGCCCTGCTTGCAATAATAAAGACAAGAAGACCATCTGTGACCAAATCAATGCTTAGTGAGTATGAACAATTCAGAGGAGAATATGGGGAGAGGAGATAGACGATAAATAATATTTATTTCTTTGCGAACGGACCCCATATCACCACGTATTCCTTTGTTATTGTGGCAACATCGTAATCACTATACTTGCCTACAAATCTTTTCCTGAAGCCATCTAATATTGAATTCAGTTCATCATGGTTTTTGAGATGAATCTCTACAGCCAGATCATATTTGCCAAGATAATCGAGTACGAACAGGCATTTGTTCGTGGAATCAAAATATTCTATAATGGAAGCCTTCGCGGCTGGGTCATTCAGTGCCATGTTTATTTGGATGAATTGCAGTCCGAGCTTATCGAAATTCGGGGCGCTTGCATAACCGAGAATTACTCCGTCTTTTTCCAGTTTTTTTATCCGGTATTTTACTACTTTCGGATTAGAGCCGATTCTCTTTGCAATTTCGGTCAGTGAAGCCCGCGCTTCGCTTGCCAAAATCTCGAGAATTTTTTCATCGAGTTTGTCTGGTTTGTAAGTTCCGATCTCAAATGGATAATACAATTCCTGCCTTTTCTCTCCGGCATAAAGGAATCTCTCGTTAAGGCGTCGTACCGTAAGAAATGTAACCAAATCTTTTTCTCGTATGTGCTCCCCATATTTCGTCATGAATGGATAGAGAAAATCAAGCATGCCTGTCGAATCTCTTGCCATTAAAAGGAATATGCAGTCATATCTGCCCTCTGTGCTGGCAAGATAGGCGATGTGATTTTGATCCCTTATATATTCTATAATTTCTTTTTCTTTTTCAGGAGGAATTGGATTAAATTTGATGTAGAGCTTATAATAAAACCATCCGAGCCTTGAGATATTAAATACTGCGTAAAACCCCTTGAGATATTTTTCCGAGAGCAGACGGTTAATCCTGAAATTTATAGTTTCCTTGCTCTTTCTGAGCTTTTTTGCCAGTTGCGATGCGCTTACCCGTGCGTTCAGGTCGAGTTCATACATTATTCTCCTGTCCAGAATGTCCAGCTCATCCAGGATATTCGGTTTAATCAGTTCGACCATATATTGCTTATAGTACGATTTCTTTATAAAATATTAGTATTTTGTGCAATTTTTGATTATGAAAATTAAAATATAAGGTAATGCATAATCAAATCATGGATATAAACCAGGCATTCAAATTCACATACAAACTCCTTTTGGGCGAGTGCAACGTGGAAATGGATGAGGTTAAAGACTGGCTGCTCAGTTACCAGGTTCCTCTTGGACACAAAACGTCCTCGGTATCTGGGAAACCGGTCGTAGTCTCCAGCCAAAGCTATCCCGATGACGCAAAATTTATTTCACAGGATGAAATTGACTGGAACAATAAGTTTGAACCGCACGAAACGCGGGACCCGAAACCGGGAACGCAATTTGAACCGCTCGGAATTAATGAAATCAAGGATCTGGATTCGATTGTTGAAGCGATCCAGAATCGGGTCGCCTATACTGGGAACAAGACATTTGGAAGGTCTGAACAAATCGAGAACAGTGATAACTGCGTTGACAGCTTTTGCGTGAAGGATTCGCACAACATCCACGGCTCAAAATACGTGGCGTATTCATCCTACATGCGGGACGGGGCGGAATACACCTTCGGATGCGCTTATTCTCCGAGCAGCAAATATGCAATACATGTAATTGAAGGAACGCTTATCCGCGCGTTTGAATCATATTTTTCAGCCTCGGTTTCGGATGTTTACTGCAGTTATTACAACTTTGACTGCGCACATCTTATGTTTTCATTCAACCAAAAGGGAAAAAGATACTGCATAGGGAATCTTGAGCTTCCGAGGGAAAGATATCTGCAGCTAAAGGACAAGCTCGTTGTCGAAATCAGGGAGTATATTGAAAAACACAAGAGGTTTTATCCGCCGTTCGCAATTCCTGGAATGCCAAAGGCACAGGTTATGCCGAAATTTGCATTCAAACAACCTGAACAAGACTTCAACAAAATTGATGCTGCATTCAAGGATACGTGCAGGGTAATATTCGGAAAAGAAATCGGAGGGTTAAAGGAAAACCAGAAGTTTCTTACGCATGGAATAAACTCGGTCGAATCTCATCCAACTTCGTTCGGAAATACTGTCTGGTTTTCCCCGTCGTTCACGTTTTTCGGCTCTGTTCCAAAAGATAGAACTATCTCCTGCCATGAATCCGAGCATGCGTCAAATCTAAAGATGGAACTGAGCGAAGGTGAGGACATTAGCCTCGAGTCTCTTGCAAAAAAGCTTGCAGGCATTGCTTTCTTCCCAACAAATGTAACTGAGGGAAATTCTGTCAATAATATAGAGTCGCATGTTACCTACTGCGTTGCAAACAGCTATCAGGTGAGCGATTGCGCACATTCAAAGAATTGTGCATATTGCAATATGGCCGTTGCCTCGGAAAACGTATTCGGTTGCAAGCGTGCGGTTCATTCAAAATTCTCTATCCGCCTTCATGGCTGTACTAACATGACCGCATGCCTTGAGATGGAAGGGTGCAACAACTGCGCAAACTCAATGTTCTGCCATAATTCCGAGAATCTGGATAATTGTATGTTTTGTTTCAATACGAAAAGCAAAAGGTACGCGATTGGGAACGTTGAGGTTGGGCGGGAGAAGTACATGGAAGTAAAGAAAGTTGTGATGGATGAATTGCTGAAAAGGCTTGAGGCAAGGAAAGGGCTTGGATTGGACATATACAATCTAGGTAGCGTCTGATTTACTTGTAGACATTCCTGCGATGCCCGACTTTCAAGATTTGGATTTCCTTCTTATCCTCGTTTATATCCATCAAAATTCGGTAATCCCCTACCCTAAGTTTCCAACAGTTTACATCTGTCATTTTCTCCACAAAATGATACGGGGCAAGTTCAAGTTCTATTGCTTTTCTAACAATGCGTCGGACAATTCCGATTTCCATTCCTTTGAGGTTTTCCTTGGATTTATCAGACCAAATGATTTGATACGACATCTAAATACCCAATTCTGCAATCAGGTCCTTTGTGCTGACCCACTTCC
>DUGF01000080.1 GCA_013331535.1 Microcaldota archaeon
TCACCCTCATGAAGATGGAATCCCTAGTAATCGCGAGCCATCATCTCGCGGTGAATGCGTCCCCGCTCCTTGCACACACCGCCCGTCAAGTCACCCAAATGTTTCTCCGGTGAGGCCTAGGTTCTTGCCTAGCTCGAACCGAAGGGACGTGAGGGGGGCTAAGAGCATTGAAATTCTGGCGAATTTCAAAATTTGCCAGCAAGGCTAGCAATCGTAACAAGGTATCCGTAGGGGAACCTGCGGATAGATCACCTCCAAAATTTTCAATTTGTCACACACATTGGAAAAATTGGAAAGCGGAAAATCAAAGGAGCAAGACGCGTATTAGTTATTTACTCGAGTAAAACTTGAAGCATGAGTTAATCCAACGCGTGACATCCCGATATATGGGATGGAACGGGGTGTTTATTTTTCGCAACTCACTAAAATCATAGCGTAAGCGCTATCTTTTGTTATTTCGGAAACAACCAGGTCGAATTCTTGATTAGATATAATGACTTTTCCTTTTTGCCCATCTTTAAATGGACCTATAAAAAAAGATTCGCCGCAACCATCAACAATTTCCAGGATTGCGAATGGTACGCCAGCCTTAACTTTTATCGTTGCCAGAAAAATCGCAGTATTTCCCAAATAAAGTGCATTGGATTTGGTTATTGTTCCATCTGCTTTCATATCACAAACTTTAGTAATTCCGCAGGGCGGTTCATAATCAGTTAATGCATATCTTTCCTGCTCGCAACCAGAGGATAAACTTAATGCTAACGCAAGCGGACCCGCGACAAGTAAACGCAACGGAACGTATTTGTTTGTAATATTCCGCACGAACTGACGCGTAAAACGGGAATTGATATACATTACCCCCTAACTCGATTCTTAAACTATACTCGCATCAGCCCTTCACAACCCCGATAGGCCTTAATTTTGCGACAATATCGCTGATTCCGGCAGAGGCAACACTCTCCACGACATCATCCACATTCTTGTAGGCATCCGGCGCCTCTTCGGCAACAACCTTTGGCTCAGTTGCTCGAATGTAAATGTTCTTGTTGTTCCACAACTCCTTGGAAAGATTCGCGCCATTGAATTTTCTTATCGCATCCCCGCGGCTCATCGCCCTTCCCGCTCCATGGCAGGTAGTTCCCCACGAAACATCAAGACCTTTTTGATTTCCAACAAGAATATAACTTGACGTTCCCATACTGCCTGGGATAAGAACAGGCTGACCAATTGAACGATAAACTGGAGGTAATTCCTCTCTTCCGGCTGGAAATGCCCTCGTCGCTCCTTTTCTATGAACAATCAATTTTCTTCTTTTCCCATCAACATTATGTTCCTCGAATTTCGCAATGTTGTGCGCAACATCGTAAAGAAGCGGCATATTATCTCCAACTGATTTTCCGAAAACCTGGCTGAAGGTTTCACGTGTCCAGTGCGCAATGATATGACGGTTTGTAAATGCGAAATTAACCGCACAGCGCATTCCATCCATGTAATTTTTCGCTTCTGGGGTATTGAGTGGTGCATAAACAAGCTCCTTATCTGGAAGCCAAAGATTCATCTTCTGCGCAAGACCAAGCATTGAACCAAGATTATCTGTGCAAATCTGATGGCCATAACCACGAGAACCACAGTGAATCATTACTGTAATTTGTCCTTCATGCAATCCAAACGCCTTTGCGGCCACAGGATTTAGAATTTTATCTACAACCTGGATTTCCAGGAAATGATTGCCGGCTCCAAGAGTTCCGAATTGAGATTTACCACGTTTTTTTGCAGTTGGAGTGACTACTTTTGGATTTGCATCTGGAATGCAGCCATATTCTTCGGTGTGTTGCTTGTCTTCTTCAGTACCATATCCTTTTTCAATCGCCCATCCAACCCCACGAATAACCGCGTCGTCCAGTTCGTCATGGGAAATACGAATTCGCCCCTCGCTTCCTACTCCGCTTGGAACATTTATGAAAAGCTTGTCGCAGATTTCTTTTATTTTTGGCCGCACATCCGCTTCGGTCAGAGACGTTTTGAGAAGGCGGACTCCACAATTTGAAACAACACAACCATTTGCTATAAAGTTATGAGTGTTATCAACAGTAAAATCATAGACATAATCATTAAAGCTCTCAAAAGAAACAGAGATTACTTGTTCTAGAATCGCCCCATAAGATTCGAGTTCGAATATCTTATTTTTCTTGAAATCTTCAAATGATTCAAAGGTCAGATTTATTCTGGGAGTGCAAGATTCATAATAGGCCCTTTCTATAAAACGAGCATTGGATATCTCAGAAACAAACATCTCTTGAAGTTCTTTCAGCTTAAAGCCTTTTTTCTTATATTCTACGACCTTTGATGCGATTTCTACACGTTTGTTCTGAAGCCTTCTTTTTGCAAGAATATACGCACATGCAATTTCGGACAGGGTCTTCCTTTTTTTATTATATTCAAATCCAATGGTTCTCCATAATTTCAAAAGATTATCCTCTCCTGCAATCATAAGTCTAAGACGATAGGTCTCACCCTCTTTATTAACAAATTCCCTTCTGACAGAAACGTCACGTGTTTCGATTCCAAACTCTTTCAACATTTCTGCTATCTGAAGAAGGAAAAAACGACCGCTTTCAACAGAGTTCTTATTTTTGTTCTGGCCAACAACAGCCATGTAAAATGCAGTCTTGGAAAGAACTTGCGGAGATGACATTTCTGCACCAAAAAAAGCTGCGAGAAAAAGACGTTTTATCCATTTTTTGCTTTCTGTAATCCACTTGGGAACAACGAATGCCGGATTGGTTTTTTTCCCTACCGGAGCCCCGAGGGCACTGAGTAAATCCGCAAATGCCCTACTCGGAACATGAAGCTCTGCGGATGAAGAATCAAACTCTTTGATACCATACTGCGTCTTTATTCTGCTTTTTCGTTTTCTTTTGTAAATATTGGCAGAAAAACCTAGAAGTTCGATGTCCTCCTTAATTCTCTGTAGATCCTCCTCTTTCCCAAATGCACTTACACATATTCTACCGCCAGTTACATGAATAGATCCATCTCCAAGATTGTAACCAAGAAGACGCGCAAGGCGAGGGAGTGCAGGATGATCATAAGTCAAAGGAAGCAATCCTCGTGAGACTAATTCATGTTTTCTTTCATCAGAAAGACTGGAACCATCGAAGATTATACTGCTTCCGTTATTTTCAAATTCAGTTCCTTCAAAGAAAACCACTGCTAGATTTGAATCAGGTGTAATGTCTTTTGCCAGAACCATTCCTTTATCAGTAAGTAGCGGGTGATCTCCAGTAGCACGCAATTCGTGCCCAGATGCAGTTAAGATTTTATAAATGCCAACAGATTCCTTGCGTCTCATAAAATAGGATGCTGGTGAAGAAGAGATAGTGGTATTAGACATACTAAGCAATCTCACATTCCGAAGACCTACAAGTTGGGTAATACCGTCGTTTTCAAGAACATCTGTTGCACTGCTAGAGAATGATTGGATAGCCCTTCTGGTACCAAATTCGTCCAAGATGATTGCATCTCCTGGAAGGCAATTGATATCATAGCCAATTCCTCCAGGACTTACCACACCTGTTTCTGCATCAAATGCGGCAACGCCACCTATCGGAAATCCGTAACCTTCATGGCCGTCCGGCATTACCATTGCACTTTTAACGATTCCTTCCAGACTCGCGACGTTTTTAAGCTGGAGAAGCGTTCTATCAGATTGCATTTTACCTATGAGATTGTCATTTGCAAAAATATACGCAGGCACTTTCATAGTGTCGTGCTGTTCCATCATCCACACTGCATTATCAATCTTTTTGAGTTTTGGTCTTTCGGTTGGTTCCATAAAAATTCACCTAATTTTTATTTTTTCGGAAACTGATGTTTCCTCGATCCATAAAAATTCACCTAATTTTTATGTTGTCAGACGTTCTGAATGAAATATGATTTCCTCCATCCGTTTGAACTGCGGTTCAAATCTGTCGAGAATTTTCAATTCTCTCCATCCATAACTATCACTCAGTTATCAATTATAATATATAGATGAAAATTAGGATTTTTATACGTATGGTTCGAGAAGGATGTATGGAAGAAACTGTATCGCTTGCATTTGCAGGGCTTGTTCTTGGAATAACTCATGCACTTGACGCAGACCATGTGGCAGCAATTTCGACAATCGTAAGCGAAAGAAAGAGAGTCTGGCCGTCAGCTATGCTTGGAGTAATATGGGGTTTTGGCCATACAATGACGCTTCTCGCTGCGGTGCTCGGTATGTTTATTATTGGATTTAAGATGCCGGAATTGGTACAAAACAATGCGGAAGTTCTTGTGGGAATTATGCTCCTTGTTCTTGGAACACTGGCAATAAAGAAAGCACTGGGTGCGAAAGTCCACAGCCACGAACATATTCACGACGGAGTAGGCCATATTCATATTCACCAGCACATTTTTGAAAAAGGACATGAACATAGTCATGAAAAGAGATCTCTTCTAATTGGGATTATTCATGGATTCGCAGGAAGCGCAGCCTTGATGATGATTATAGCCACTAATGCAAATGGACTAGGAGATGGCCTTGGGTATGTTCTTGCATTTGGAATTGGCACAACTATTGGAATGGCAACCATAACTATGCTAATGGCAATTCCGATTTCAATAATAGCAAAAAGTAACAGAATAACTAATGTCCAGACGATTTGCGGGGCATTCAGCATCGTAATTGGATTGTTTATCATCAGTCAGATGCTGGTTTTATGAAAATTCTCGTCTTCGGAAACAAACTCGTAAAAAAAGATTCGCTTGCATTGAGTGTAGCAGATGCGTTGGCAGGCACATTGCGCAATAGAGGCGTAGAATTCAAGGAATTCGATACTGCAGAAAATCTTGAAGACGAGGGACCAAACATAACAATACTCGACGTTGCAAGCGGAATAAAAAAAGTAACTGTATTCGAAGAAAGCGACCTGGGTAAATTTGAAAAATCCCCGATCTATTCCATGCATGACTTTGATTTGGAGATTACACTAAAGCTTCTGAAGAAGATTGGCAAGATAAAAACAGTTGGAATAATTGCGATACCGATGGATTATGAAAAGAAGAAAGCAATGGATGAGGTCATGGCAATTATAAATAATAAACTTACTTCAAAAGCCAACCTCTTTTGATATCTCCTGAACAGCTCTTATGGCAATAACCAGAAATTCATCAAGGTTCAAGCCAAGCTTTTCACATTCCAGAATTATTTCCCTATGAACTCCCGCGGCAAATTTTTTGTCTTTAAATTTCTTTTTTAAACCTGAAACTTCCATTCCATCCAGACTTTTTCGCATAAGAGCATAAGCATGAACCAACCCTGTAACGGTTTCTGCACAGGCGAGTGCATATTCCACTTTTTCAGTTCTGCATTTTTCTTTCAAACCTGCGCAATCCCAACCATAACCATGAGATAGAACAGTATTGATAAATTTCTCATCAAAACCAGCACTTCTTAAAATTTCCGGGGCTTTTGTAAGATGCTGGTGTGAATCTTCTTTTGTTATGCCCCAATCTACATCATGAAGTAGCCCCAGCATTTTCCAATAGGCTTCATCTTCACCTAATCTTTTTGCAAGAGCGCCCATTATGGCTTCACTCTCCAAGTAATGAATCATATCCGAACGGTCTTGATTATATTTTTCCAGAAGTTTTAATGCTTCTTCCCTTGTTATCATAAGGTCACCTTTGATTTGTCATGCAATCACTTCCAATTTACTTTCAGGAAATGGGTCGCACAACTCATACACGGATCATATGCACGGATAAGTTTTTCTATTTCAAGGGAGATTTTATCCCGTGGCATCCTGCGCTTAAGGCACTGCTCTACTAATACTCCGATATCTTTTTCCATTTTTATCTGGTTTTGAGATGTTGGAATAACAAGATTCGCCCTATTTACTCTTCCATCCTGCGCAACATCCAGATGATAATAAAGCGTTCCACGCGGAGCTTCTATTACTCCGACACCTGTTCCTGCTTTTGGCTTTACCTGCAATGGAGTTTCCGGCTTTGGATCAAACGATTCAATGATTGCAATGCTGGCATCTATGCACTGAACTACCTCTATAGCCTGCGCAAGGTTATTATGAAATGTATTTTTGGATGGAAAAACAGAAATCGCCTTTGGAAGAGATTGTTTTGTTTCCGGTCTTAGGCTGCTTCCATTAAGATTCATTCTTGCAAGCGCACCGACACTGTAAGGCATCCCTTCAAACTTAAATCCAGGCGCCTGAGAATAAGGAATAACGGATTTTGCAAGGTAATCCGCAAACCTATGTTCTGGGATGCAAATGCCAAGCGAAGTCGCAAGCTCATCTCCAAGGAAATTGTAATCGCGATTGATAAGGGAAACAAACGCCCCCTCATTTTCAAGGGAAAAACGGCAATTCAGAAAAATGTCAACGAATTCTATTGCAGCATCTCGAGTTGCACGTAATTTTGGAAGAAGTGCACTAAGATCCTCTTTTTTGGGAATTTTTATAAATCCTCCAACAACAGGAAAAGGCGCATGAACTGCCCTTCCACCAACAATTGTACTGATAGCATTACCCACCGATTTTATATCAAATGCCTTGTGGATAAGCTCGTGTTCTGTCCCCTTGTCCGAAAAATCAAGAATAGAATCCTTTTTGAAAACGTCTGGAAGACAGAAAAGATACAAGTGCATTGCATGATCACGGATCATCAGGCCATTCATCAAAAGATGGCGCAAAAGCATTGTCTGGTCGGATGGAACAATACCAAAGGCATTTTCAACTGCTTCAATACAACACATATGATGGGCGATACTGCAGGTGCCACAGATACGAGAAAGAGTTTGGGGTGCTGAAATTGCAGGCTTTCCGCGGATTGCCTGGGTGAAAAAACGCTTGTTCTCGTTTATCTCAAGATGAACTTCGGAGACTCTGCCATCTTTTACGGCCACAGCTAGTGCCGTGTGACCCTCTATCTTGCTTAGATTCTCTATAGTAATATCAAAGTCAGGTCCGTGCATTCACATAACCTCTCAATTCACGATTCCAAAATCTACAAAATATCTGTCAAGTAATGAAACGAACATTTTCCCGTCCATAGGACAACCAGGAACAGAATCATCAATCGGAACAACATCTTTTACAGTCAGAACCTTTCCCCACAACCCGTGCTGCTTTAGAAACGGGGTTATTTCTTCTTTTGCCTTATCGTCAAAATTGTTCCGTTGCGAGGACGGCATGCCAGTGCAGGCGCACGCACCGACAGCTACGAGCTTTTTTGCATTTTTGCGGATTTCCAATAATTTCTTTTTTTCCGTGTCGGTTGAAATCGCGCCTTCAATAAAGGCAACGTCCAATCCGGTCTGATCGTTTTTGGATTTGATCATCTTGCAATGAGCAAATTCTATTTTTTCCTTCCATTCGAAATAATGTTCGTTGAACAGCTCCAGCAGGATAATCGAACTATCCTCTGAACAGGTGAATGTAAACCAGCCTATTCTAAGCTTTTTCTTTCTGGACTTTGAAGGCATATAAATTGAATCAGAACCAAACATTAAAAACATAGCCTGCGGAAAATTATTCATCCCGAGCCAACTAAGTTAGTCGGCTCGAGCTATACACAACCAATGTTGAAAGATAAGGTTGTGTAATAAGAAAAAACTTAGTGGGTTGTGTATATGGCAGGACCAGTGACAAGAGAAAAAGGCATAACTGAAGAAACTTCTTTCGGAACCAGAGAATGCGAAACGGCACTCCTGGATGCAGCAAAAAAACTTGGTTTCGGGTTTACGTTCCCGCAGGAACTTCGCAAAAAAATCGCAGATGAAGTAACCAACGGGAGCGGATATTCATTCAACATTCCGGTTACGAATGAAAAACAGGTCAAAGCATTCGTTGCCGAGATAGAAAAAAGTATTTGCACTAAGATAAGGGCAGGACTCAAGGAAGATGAAGGAGAATATATCCGGGTTGAGATGAAACAAAAACAAAACAGTTATACAATTTCAATAGACCGCACCAGGCCCAGGAATGCACTTGCATTCGAAGAGAAATAAAAATAAAAAATCAAAGAGCCAGGTAGAGGAAATGTTCCGTTCTGAATTTGCTTCATTTACCGTTCCGTTTTTCTTTTTGCGTGAAGCCCTCAGACCTTTTCTTTTCTTAAAAGAAAAGGGGTATGGGTTTGAACCCCTCTATTCCGCTTTCCAAAATCGTTTTCTTTTTGGGTACCCGATTGAAACAAATATGTTTCAATGGGCCCATTGAATGGCGAACCATTCAATTGGGAACCCTAGACTTTTTCTTTTTTGAAAAGAAAAAGGCTTGGGACTGCAGGCGGACGCATAGCCTAACTGCCAACCTGGCGTATAAACAGGAAAATATGCTCACCTTAAGTTAAAAAAGGTTGGTTTTGTGTTTTCAGTTTCGGGTCCTGGGTTTTGAACCGCCACTCGAACTCGGAATGCTGGACGCAAAACTCGGAACACAAAACTCAAAACAATCAAAACTCTAAACTCTAAACGCGAGACCAACTTTTATATTCCCTCCTACGCATTTATTTCATAGTTATCGGGCTCGTAGCTCAGCTAGGGCTATGGAAAATAGTTCTTCATAGCCCCTGAAATGGCTAGAGCGTCGGACTTTTAATCCGCAGGTCGGGGGTTCAAAAGCGTGGAGCATTGCCGCTTAAAATGACGGAGTAGATAAATTCTATTTTCTCTTTCCGTTATTTTATGGTAAATAGCAAATCTTGGGCTCTGCCCGAGTAGTTCTGGCTTCGCCAGAACAACGCTAGAGATTCCCCCCGAGCCCGTTTTTGTTTGCAAAAAGGGGCGATGTGAACGAATTGTCGTTCACACTGAGCCCGATTTTTTCTTAGCAGATGCAAGTCTGGAGTTTTAACCGCTACGCGGAACGCTGGACCCGAAACGCGGGATTACACATCATGATAAAGATAAAACTCCCAAGGATGCGGCCTTAATCTTATCGCATCAACATCCCGTTTTCTCCTTATGTCAATCCAGGTTTCAATAAGGTCTTTTGTAAACACATTTCCTTCAAGCAAAAACGAATTGTCACTTTCAAGCGCATCCAAAGAATCCTCAAGCCTTCCTGGAAGGGTTTCAATTTTTCTTCCGTTTTCCTTGTGATGGTAGATATCATAATCAACAGGCTCGCCTGGATGCAATTTTCTTTTTACCCCGTCCATTCCTGCCATAAGCATTGCTGCGAATGCAAGGTATGGATTGCAGCTTGGGTCTGGTGGGCGGTATTCGATTCTTTTTGATGCACCGCTCCCATCCTCTTCGGTTACCGGAATTCGGATTGCTGCGCTGCGATTTCTGTAACTATATGCAAGATTAACAGGGGCTTCAAACCCGGGAACAAGCCGCTTATATGAATTTGTTGTTGGATTGAGAAGTCCGCAAAGCGCTGGCGCGTGCTCAATAAGCCCACCGATATAATAAAGCGCGGTTTCACTCAGGCCAGCATATCCATCCCCGGCAAAAATATTTTTTCCGCTTTTCCAGATGCTTTGATGAACATGCATTCCAGATCCATTGTCATTGAATAATGGTTTTGGCATGAATGTAGCGACTTTACCGTGCTCTTTTGCGACGTTTTTCACTGCATATTTGTAGAGCATTACATTGTCTGCTGCCTTTGTCAACGAAGCATATTTTATGCCTATTTCGCATTGGCCGGCAGTTGCAACTTCGTGGTGGTGCCTCTCAACAGTTAACCCAACCTTGCGCATGAGAAATACAATGTCATTTCTTAATTCATGGATACTGTCATGCGGAGAAACCGGAAAATACCCTTCTTTGAATCTTTGTTTGTATCCGAGGTTTCTTCCGCCATTTCCATCGCCATCTTGCCCTGAATTCCAGATTCCTTCAGCAGAATCAATGTAAAAATATCCTGAATATTCGTTTTGGTCATACCTCATGCTGTCAAAAATAAAAAATTCCAGCTCAGGGCCAAAACATGCAGTATCTCCGACTCCTGATTCTTTTAGGTAATTCTCTGCTTTTTTTGCAACATATCTCGGGTCTCTTGAATAAAATTCCTTTTTCACCGGGTCATAAACATCGCAAGTCAGGCTCAGGCTTCTTGAGGAAAACGGATCAACAAAATATGTTGAAAGGTCTGGAATAAGTGACATGTCGCTTTCATGGATATCCTGAAATCCCCTTATCGAAGAGCCGTCAAACGGCAATATATCTTTCCCGTCAAAATTCAAAGAATCCGAAGGCACGGTAAAATGATGCCACACTCCCAAAAGATCAACGAACTTTATGTCCGTAAGCTCCAGCCCATCCTTTTGGTACAAAACAGTTATATCGCTCCCGGTTTTTCCATTTTTTTCATCCATGCTCCCACCCCAAACAAGTTCAAACCCGGAGATTCCATTGCCGGAATCTCCAAAACTAATCAAGTCCAAAGATTAGACTTTTGAATTTGCAGGAATAAGCCTTCGGTTATATATAAATATTTTTGTAACTTTATTGAACAAATGTAGTAAGATTTTATAAGCTTTGTAACCAAATGTTTGGAATATAGCGGTGAAACAACATGAAAACCAAACAAACGAAAACGACTGAAGAACAGGTTGAGCTCGACGAGACGGACAAGAGAATTTTACTGGAGTTCCGCACTAACTGCCGCAGGTCATACAGGGAATTGAGCGAGGCAATTGGAATAAGCCCGGCGGCTCTTATAGAACGGGTAAAACGACTTGAGAAAAGCGGAGTAATAAAAGGTCATGTTTCAAGCCTTGATTTTCTTAAGATTGGCTATGAATTCATGGGAATAATTGATATACGTATAGAAAGCGGGTATCTTCTTGAGGCACAAGAGAAAATAAGTAAATTGCGCGGGGTCTATGCAGTTTATGATGTTACCGGAGACCATGATTCCCTTGCACTGGTATTGTGCAAAAGCAGAAATGAATTAAGCGCATTGATTAAAAAAATCCTTTCAGTTCCGCATGTAACAAGAACAAACACGAGCATCGTGCTTAATGTAGTGAAGGACCCGTTTGAGTTTAGGGAGATATAAAACGATATAAGATGGCTATCTCCTTCTTCCCTTTTTCCCGTTTCCCTGGTTCATTATCTCCTGCAATTGCTTCTTTGCCTCGTCTGTCACGCAAGAACCCAGAAGAGCCCTTGCCAGGTTTCCCTGTGCAAACATCGCATTTTTTTGGTCGGTTACCAGGGTAACAACCAATTCACAGTCTTTATTCACCTGCTCAGATAGTCTCACTGATTTTCCGGTTTTATCCTTCACCGTGCAAACCTCTGCCAAGTTGCATACTTTTGCTATGGCATCGATAAATGTTTCTCCTTCCTTACAATTCGCCATGACAGAATTGCATCCGATTACCCTTACATTTACTTTGAAAAGCTTCTCTGCCTTGTTTTCTTGAGCCTGTTTTACAGTTACTTCATTTAAGATCCGGTTTCCTAACCCTTGGATGAATTCAGCTATACGCCGCGCTCCTTTGTGAATGATGTGTGCAGCCTTGCCGTGCTCACAGTCATCGTCGTTTCTAGTGGTTCTAACGATATATTCAAACGAGACCAACAACTCGGATTGCGGGCTAGTATCAGTGTGAAGAGAATTATATGGGCGGTCTTTTTTCACATAAAAATCCTGCGAAATAAATCTAAAATCGGGCACGCCGTTCCTTCTTAATATGCGTTCTATGGCAGGGCGTAACACCTCGGATGTAACATCATAAACTGCTTTCAATACATCCCGTTCGCGCGTATTTTTCCTTACGGCTTTTACTACGATTTTTGCGGCTACTATATCCCACATGCTCTTTTCGATCTCCCTTAATATAAATGGCCGTTTCGTTACCCAGCCGACTCTAAAGGTTTCTGTGACAGTAGTTCCAAAGGCACCTGGATTACTTTCAATATAACTAATTCGCATGGCATTTTGCAAAAGGTTCAACTGCAAACGAGTCTGACCAGCGGTTACCTCCATGCCTTCTCCGACTTGAACGGAACTAATCCGCGGATCTGGGATTATTGCCCTGCAAGGGCCAAGCGACCTAAACCCGCCAAAATTAAGCAGGTCGTGCTCTATCCATGCCTCAGTTCTGTCTTTCATTTTTAATCCAGCGCTTCCCCAGGATTTAGGCCTAATAATAAATTCTGCGTCAATGCCTCTTGATTTAAGCCCGCGTTTTACTTCAGCATTTATCTCTTCGAGAATCTCGTGCGTTCGTCTGTTTCTATCTTCAAGACGGTTCATCTCATATTCAACATACTCCCAAATTCCCGGATAAATAGTTTGGACTGCAAAATCCTTCATATCTGCCACGAGTGGGTGGTGGCCAAGGAAGTCTGCTACGTTCGTCCAGAATGCGAGTACGGATTCTGCAACGTTCTTTCTTATTTCTGCCCATTTGCCTGGGTCTGGTTTTTCAAATGACAACCCGCCGCCGATTGCTGCGGCTATAGGAACTGCCTTGTCATCAACCAACGTGGAATTATCAAGGCAGTTTGCCCTTAATACGCGCAATAATCTTTGTTCTTCGTGTGGTAAAAGAACCTGTTTGTAGAATTCGAGATTAAAACCAGGGCCAACATCCAATTTTCTCAATTCCCAAAACAGTTTGTGGTCCTTGGTAAATGCATCTAAATAGTCTCCATTAAACTTGCCAGTTTCAGGATCAGTTAGTATCCCGTACGGCAGCATTCCAGAAGCATTCTCAAAGGTATGCCATATAAGAAGATCCACCAAAAGCAGGTTACTCCTGCGCGCTCCGCTTAACTCGAGTTCTGGCAGTATTGCTTCGGGAGAAATAATTCCATGCGTTATTGCCTTTCTTAAAAGTTCGTTTACATGCCCATCAAATTCATCTATGGATTCAATATTGCCTCTGGTAATCATTTCAACCCAGGTTTTTGCCTTTGTCACCCTTTCTGCGATTAATTCTATGCCTTTTCTGAATTGAGGAGTTGCTTTTGTTCCTAAAAGCTGCGCTGGGAGTTCTTTTTTTGATGCTTCTTGAACCACTCTAGCCTTTGTAATAGGTGCCATGGTAATATATTTTATCCCACAAACTCTTTATAAACCTTTATTTGTGGCTTTATAGCCTTTTTATGGCTTTACGGGCTCTTTATGGCTTTATAATACCCTCATCTTTGCTGCCTTTAATCCCGCATAATTCCTCGAACCGGTCAGGAATGCGCAAATTCTCATCTGATTCTCCCATTTAATTAGTTCGTCTTCGAGGCGTTTCTTCCTAAGCGCGAGAAGGAATGGGTAAGCCGCACCTGCAATCTCTGCACCAAGCGCAATTGCCTTTGCAGCATCTATCCCGCTTCTTATTCCCCCGCTTGCAATCAACGGTAAAACCCCCCTGCACAGGGTTATAGCTTCGGCAGTGGGTATCCCCCAGTTTTCAAAACCAGGAGTTGCGCCTCCGCGAAGATACTCGACTGCGCTCCAGGAAGTGCCACCAGAACCAGAAACATCAATTGCCTTTACACCGGCATCCTTCAGCTTTATCGCAACGTCCATGCTTATGCCAGCACCGGTTTCTTTTACAATAACCGGAACAGAAAGTCTTCCGCATATTTTTGAAATCGCAGCAGTAACCCCTTCAAAATTCGTATCTCCTTCTGGCTGAATTACCTCCTGTAATGGATTGAGATGAATTGCCAGCGCATCTGCATCAACGCCCGAAACCATTTTTTCTATTTTTTCAAAAGAGTATTTTCTAAGCTGGGGCGCTCCGATATTCGCAATCAAAAGCGTTTCCGGAGCAACATCACGAACGTAATAGGTTTTTTTCATTGATGGATTCTCAATCATTGCCCTTTGCGAACCCAGACCAAATGCGATTCCGTGTTTTTCTGCAAAACTTGCCAAGTCCTTGTTAATTTGTTCCGCACCGGGATATCCACCAGTCATACCAGTTATCAAAAGAGGATACAGAAGCCGTTTTCCAAGGAATTTACAGGACAGATCTATTTTTAGATAATCTGCTTCGGGAAGCGCGTTATGAAGGAATTCAAATTTTTCCATGCCTGTGCTCTTGGAATATTGCGCTCCATACTGTAACACGGATTCAACGTGTTCTTTTTTTCTGTTTTCTGTTTTTTCAGTATCCATTAAGATCACTAAATCGAAAGCGGATATTTCTCCATGTACATCTGCGTCTGGAGAACAATCAGGTATGGGAATATGAATAGTGAGTTTATCAACAGCACAAGAATCGATGCAAACGGAGATGGGATAATTGCTGAAACAACTAACTGGATAAACGAAATCAATGCAAATGCAGCTATAATCCAAATCAAAACAAAAACAGGCTTTGCAAGAACCATTTTTACAGATGAAGTAATTGAATGAAGCGTGCTGCGGTCATCTATAACTATCGCAGCCGGAGCAAAAAACAGAAGAATGGAAAGAACTAATGAAAATACTGAAAAAAGAAGAGGCTGGAACGGGTTATCAAACGTAAGCAATTGGAAAACGAACAAAAGGAGTATGGAAATCAGCGTGATGAGGAATATTTTTGTAGCGTAATGCCCAATCCCTTCAAGAATTTCAGAAGAAATACCAGTGCGGGTTCTTTTGGATTTGATGATGATATTGAGATTTACAATTGTATCGGATAAGACGAAAATTGATAAAAGAGCCGCGAGTGCGGTTATCGCAATGTCCAGCTGAGACATATCGGGTAGGCTTCCAGAACGGACATAAAGCCCGCCGAGTGCAATATATGTCGGCAATGGAACTAGCATCATAATAGCAAATGCTAAAATGAATGGAATTGAGAATAAAACGAGGAGAGGCATGCGCGCACGATAGAACATGGTTGCGTGCTGAACAACACGGTCAAAACCAGAATCTGAAGTATCTGAAATGCCAGGCATATATATCACAGGTTTCCTATTTGTAGATATCGATGGGTTGATTTTTAAACATTGTGAAACAGATTAAAGGCCATGGATAAGAACAAGCTTCTCCTTATAGCAGATGCCATAATTTCTGTTGTAATTATCGCTGGAATACTCTATTACATAGGTGCGGATAAGATTTTTGCAGAGCTTTCGAATATTAATTATTTTTATCTGGCGCTTTCAGTTCTTTTCCTGTGCGTGATGCACCTGGGAATGGTCTTGCGGATAAAACTTATATTGAACGAGATCGGTTCCGGTGCAACGAAGCTCGTTGATATTGCAAAATCGCATTTTGTCGGAATGCTGCTTGCGGATTTCACTCCTGCAAGAAGCGGGTATTTCGCCACGGTGGCGTCGCTTTCGTATAATCATAATGTGCCGTCGGAAAAGGCAATGGTCGCGATTCTCGGGCCGCAGATACTTGATTTTATTTTGAAAGTTGTTGTAGGCACGATCTCCATTCTTTATCTTACAAACTATGTGCTCAAAATGAACGAGACATGGTTTATTCTTCTTGGGGCTTTGGTAATGGTTGCGATGATTGCTGCTATGGCACTTCTCTTGTTTTCAAAAAGATTCCTTACGCTGTTTTCATTTGCAGCAAAAATTCCGATTGCATCAAAAATATATACGATGTTCGTGCGATCGCAGGAGCATGCCGATGTGATTGTGAAAAAACTTCCTGAATTACTTGCTTTGATGCTGTTTTCATGGAGCGGAAAGGCAATTTCATGGTTCTTTGTAGCAAAATCAATCGGAATAAACATTGAGCTTGGATTCCCTGAGCCATTATTCTATTATTTTCTCCAGCCAACACTTACCCTTCTTGAATTTATTCCATCGCCAACAATAGCAGGATTAGGATTAAGCGAAGGTGGAGGTGCGGTTCTTCTTGCAGTGTTCGGAATAACTGCGGCAAAGGCAGCATCATTCGTATTTCTCGCGAGAATAAAGACAACGTTCGTTAATCTGATTGCGATTCCCGAAGCACTGAAGACAATGAAGAAAATGAAGGATTCGGAATTTATGGAGCAGTAGTTGCATCTTAAGCTTCAGGTTCCTGGTTTTGAGCCTTGGTTCTCAGATTAGCATTCCTTAAAGACTTGACCATTCTTTCAACCACTGCTTTTTCAAATGCAGCCCGGTCTGATTCTGTAACCAGTTCTGCCTCCAGAAATGCCGCAAAAGGAGAACCGTGATAATAACTGCGACGAATCAAACCACTAAGTCCGTTATCAGTGAAAACATGATAAGCTACATCAACCAAATCCAGATAAGAAATCCCTTCCAATTGTTTTCCCAGCTTGGCTACAAGCCATCTAACGGCTTTCACGCGGTTTTCTTTTGATTCCCAGTAATGCGCCGGAACCCGCGCCCTTCCTGTCCATGGGTAGGGAATACTGAAACCTGCATCTTCCAATGCCTCCAATGGAGAAGAGTAATATTTTCTCAATAAATAGCCTATATTGTCACGCACAAAATCCCCAGGAACAATGTCCTCCATGTGCTTTCCTTTTCGTGTTGCCCTTTCAACTAGAACGTTGATTGCATGCACGCGATTATCCCTCGATTCCCAAAAGTTAGGTGGCATGGATTTTTCTCCAAGCCACTGGTATTGCCCAGAAAGCAATTTCCTTTCAACCGCCTCGATCTCATCAGGAGAAAGAGCACGGCATGGGCCATTTTTGCTAAAACGAGAACCGTACTTTCGATGAAGGACTCTGGGACTACCTAAGGCACGGAAGTTCGCAGAATCGGTTGGCATTAGATCTGAGGAAAAGGCAACACTGGCTGTAGAACCCAAAGCAACATTCGCAGAAGCAGACCTTACCATTCTTCGCATGTTGGTAATAAATGGGAAGAAAGATTTATATTTATATCCTAGCGTCTCGGTTTAGATTCTTATCAAAAACGTTGTCCTGTAAAGGCGCCTGCCTTCTCTTCTTCCAAACAGTTTGCGGGTAATCAGTGCACGAATTTCGGAATTATGAAGATATTGAACCACGGCCTTTGAACTTCCGATATAAAGATCGGTTCCCTCCTTTTTCTCATCAACCTTGCTAACGAATGTTTTTTCAGAGAGCCGCTTTTCGAGTGCGGTTGCATACTGCGCTATGCGTGTTTTGTTTCCGTCATCCGTCCGAACCTGGATAATCGCTTCGTAATAACCGCCGCTTATTCTTCCGCAATCCGGACAGGTTCCAGTGCCTACATCAACCTTGAACCTTTTCTCAAATGAATGGATTTTTTCTCCTTTTTTGACATAGAATGTGACCGCTCCGTTTTGAAGACTGTATTCCGCACGTTCGTATTCACCCTTGAACTTGCTTGCAATGAATGCTTCTATGTCTGAAAAAGATGCCTTTTGCCATTCCCCTTTCAAAAGTGCCCTTTCGCATTGCTTGCAGCGGACGATCTTGAAATAATTTTCCTTTGGCGACTTTATTTTTACCTCTGAACAATCAACGCAAAATGAATCGATAAACTCCTTTTCACTGCTTTTTGCACCGCATCTTGGACATATAAAATACTGCATGAGAAAACCACCAGAGTTTTATATTTAAAGGAAGCAGATTTAATAGGTATATGAAAGGTTGGGTAGTAGCTACTAGCTGCTAGCTACTGATGAATGCGTTTCGGATTTCGCGTCGTGTCCAGGAGCCAGAAGCTAGGACCTAGAAGCAGTAATTAAATGGAGCTGTCAATATGAAAAATATCGACAAAGCAGTTGGTCTTACAAAATATTTCATGACGCTTCCACCGGCAAGGTGGATAGCCGTTGGGATACTCGTACTTGGAGTGCTTCTTGGAATTGGAACCGGAATAAACAAATATTCCGGATTTGATCTTCTTCTAAAGGGATCTCTTGAAGGAATATTTCTTCTCGCAGCCCCAGCGCTTCTTTCCGCGGTTGCGATAAAACTCATGCTGAGAAAAATGCTGTTCCGCAGAATTCTTGCTGCAACATTTATCGGAGAACTCGTATATACGATAACATATGCCGGAGGGTTTTTTTTATCCGCATTCAATCCGACTTATGCAAAGATAATGCTGATTGTTGGAGCGGCAATGGTGTTTGTGATATGGTACCTTATTGCACGGCTTGTGTTCGTGCTTAAATGGCGCGCATTTATCTTTGCTATAATCCAGCTGTTTTTCCATCTGGCATTTCTGCTTAGCACTGCATTCATGGATTTTGGAACCGAGCCAACAAGCGCGATAATCAAGTTTTATGTTGCTTCCTTTGTACTTCTTGGCGCGATATATGTGATACTTAGCATAATAAATGCGCCGATGAAAAGGAATTTTGGATTTACAAGCACTGACGCAATTTCTATGTTTACAGCGCAATGGCTTTACCAGGATAAGAAACTTGAAGGCGCATTTGAAGCGGTCGGAGAGAATGCGAAAGTGCCTATCGCAGTATTTTCGTTTGAACGCGGAAAAGATAGCGGAAACAAAAGCAACAACGTAATGTTCGTTATTCCGTATGTTCATTTCGGGCCATTTGGAAACCTTGGGGGAAGCGAATTTTCGGCATTATTATCCGATGCAATCGGGCAAAAGTATAATACGCAGGCATTTGTTTTTCATGGAACCGCAACTCATGACCTTAATCCAAGCTCATCTGATGAAATCTCTGCTGTTCTTGGAGCGTGCGAGGACTGCATGCGAGGGGCGAAATATTCCTCATGTTCTGTTTCATTATTGAACGGGAGAAAAGAAGAGTGCTTTTCCGAGACGTTATTATTCAATGATTCCGCATTTGTTTCTGTAAGCCGTGCACCCCAGGTTACCGAAGATATAAACTTCGGTCTTGGCTCAATGCTTATGGCTGAGAGCGAGAAGAAAGTTGAAATGGCTGCGGTTATTGACCAGCACAATGCGGAAACCGGGGAAGTAACCAGCTTTGAGCCTGCAAGTGAAGTCGGATATAAATATATGGAAGCAATAAAAGACGCGCTTGAAAAAGCAGGACAAAAAACGAAAAAGAATCCGTTATCTATTGGCACAAGCATAAAATCCGTGAAATCAAACTTTGTCGGAAATGCAGGGGTACGCGTTGCTGCAATTTCCTCAGATCCCATATCGGTTTTAATTCTCGTTGATTCAAACGGAGTAACCCCGGAATTTCGGGAGAAAATACTTGCAGAGGCAAAGGCAATCGGTGCGGCTAAAAAGAAAAATATCCAGCCTATATTATTTACTACAGATACGCACCAGCTCAATGCAGTGCGCGGAGTGTTAAATCCTCTTTCAGAGGCAGATGGAGGGATAACACTATCTGCAATAAAGGAAGCTGTTGGGGAAGCGATTGATGATATGCAACCAGCTAAATTCTATTCGGCAAAGAAATGGTTTGTCATAAAGGTTCTTGGAGCAAAGCAATCAATAGAGATTATATCGACGGTTAATTCCATAGTTGCAGTTGCAAAGATAATCGTTCCGCTTCTTCTGGTAATAAGTATTTTGCTGATTGTCGGACTGATGAGCGGGATTTAAATTACAGTGAACCTCATCAATAATTCAGTTCGCTGTGTCATGAACATCGCAACGTTCTCAAATCCCCAAAAACGATACGTCGTTCTTGACAACCTCGGTAACAAAAGGTTCAAACTCCGAAAAACATTGTTGGTTTGATATAAATAAACTCCGGGTAATCGGAGTGAATATGATTACCGTTAGATTTTTATGCCAATTGTATCTTATAGTTATAAGAAATAAAGGTGTTTTTAATGAATTGAACGGCAATCCGTTCAAATATTTCGAAAAGGAGGTTTTCTCAATGAAAGGAAAGGTAAAAATGTTTAACTCTGCAAGGAGTTTTGGATTTATAACGGGAGATGATGGAAAAGACGTATATGTGCACGCTTCAGCAGTTGAAGGCGGCGCAGCACTCGCAGTCGGCGATGCTGTAGAATACGAAGTTGAACCAGGAGACCGCGGACCAAGAGCAAAGGGAGTAAAGAAGGTCTAATTGCATTTGGAATTATTTTTTATTTTTAATATCCCCAGCCTCTGGCAAAAATTAGTAGAACATAGAATTGAATGTGGAAGAAAACACGAAACCAATCGGGACGCGAAACCAGAAAATCCAAAACCAGATGCTAAATGCTGGTTGCGGGGTGCCGGAAACTGGCTGCTGAAAACAGCCCTACGCCCCCACTGCCGCCCTCAAAACATCCCTTAACCCAGGTGCCAAACCCATTATCATAATTATCATTGCCACAAACAAAAGCTCGTCGGGTTTTGTTTCCTGACCCTTTTCCTTATTCTCCGTTTCTTCCTTTGTCAAAAGATAAGCCGCACCCATTGAAATTGCCACCTTGACTAAATAGAACGTTGCATAAGTTCCGAATATTTCACCTATGAAACCAGATGCGACATGCTGTTCCCCATATTCTGCGCCTTTCAGAAGAATTTTTCCGAAATCAATTATTACAAAGGTGGCGGCACCATCAAGCGCCTGAGCTCCAACCATTAAAGCGTAAATATTGTTTTTGAAGAGCCGCAATGCGAGGATTGCAGGAATAATGGCAAGAACCAGCACTATAGCGGCGAATGCCATGCTCCCGACAAACGGCAGAATCAATAAAAGGTGCGGAATCCAGAGTGCAAGACCAACATATGGCAGCAACTCCGTGCGGTTCAATTTTTTCAGAATAGCGAGCGAAATTAGAAGAATTGCCGCAACCACCAGATATAGACCTGGAGAAACTGTCAAAAACCCATAATCATAGATATGAGATTTGAGAATAAGGTCATGAATAGAGGTTATTGGAAGAAACTTTCCTGCATCAATTGCATCGGTTACAACCCGAACTGTAGAGCCAAGCAGGACAAACGGAACGATAGAATAGACGAATTTCTTGTCAATAGCTATCCCGCGCTTGCGAAATTCGGTAAACAGGAAATAGAGCGCGGCAAGGGCAATTACGGCATAGGTTACCGTATTTACCGGATTATAGCCGGAATGTGTGGTGATTGGTTCAATATAGTATTTATATATAAAGTTTTCCATACAACCACTATATACAATAGTTTTATCTTTTAAGGTATTTATATGACTAGAGTCAATGCTCAAAGACGTGCAAGTACAACGCGAAAAGGATTTATAAAGTCCATGGCAGAATACCCCAAGGCAGCGATAGCAGTGCTTACGGGTATTTTCGGAAACCGCGGTGCACAGCAGCCACACAAACATGGACACAAGACAGCCTGTTTTTGCAGAAAATGCTCAGTTCAATTAATCCCGCAAAAGAATGCCAAGATAATCTTTAACTCAAAATTAAACTCGTTTTTCGTGGAATGCATGCAATGCGGAAGAAAGGCGTGCGCGTAGTAGCTACTAGACAACTACCAATAGCAAATTCCCCTATGTCAAAATGATCATACCAACCACTATTCAAAGACCAAGGATTTACAGTGTGCTCGCATACACGTTGGCATTTTGACAGCTGAAGAATTCCACTACAGAATTTTTCTCAGGCACCACCAGGTCTAAACCGATGGAATTCTCCGGATTTAAAATCCTTTCCATCCTAATTTTTTCCATGGAGTTTTTCAATATCGCCAGGAACGAACTAAAGCTCGTAGAGCAGGACGTTCTTGCATCAATTCCAAAAGAGCCGCACGCGGTTTATGGACTGCTTCCTGAATTCTTCCTGCGCGGGGGAAAACGAATACGTCCAACGCTCGTAATTGTTTCAGCAATGGCAACCGGAGGAAACGTGAAAAACGTGGTGCCGCTCGCTTCGGCAGTTGAAATCTTCCACAACTTCACCCTTATTCATGATGACATCGAAGACAGCTCAGAAATAAGAAGGGGAAAACCAACCCTTAATCAGGAATATGGAATCCCAATTGCACTTAATTCCGGAGATGCGCTATACACTCTTCTCTGGGGAAAACTCGCAAGTATGGAAGCAAAATACGGGGCAGATGAAACCATCAAAATCCAAAAAAAATGTGCAGCTGCATTCCGAAGAGTAGTAGAAGGGCAGGGAATAGAACTCGCATGGAACAAAAACCACAGATTTGATATTTCCGAAAAGGATTACATGGAAATGGTGGCTGGAAAAACAGGCGCATTGTCAGCATTATCCTGCGAAGTCGGAGCCTGCAGTGGAACAGATGATGCAAAAATATGCGAAGCTATGCGAACATTTGGAGAACTGCTTGGTGTGGCATTCCAGATAAGAGACGACGTCTTGAACCTTGTTGGAGATTTTGATAATTATAAAAAAGAAATTGGTGGAGACGTAAGAGAAGGAAAAAGAACGCTTATTGTAATAAAGACGTTTGAGTCCGCAACGAAAGAAGAGAGGGAAAAATTGATAAAAATCCTTGATAGTGGAAAAGCAAACAAAAATGAGATAGATTACGCAATTTCATTATTCAAAAAATACGGTGCAATCGGTTATGCAAACAAAAAGGCTGAAGAAATGGTCGGATGGGCGAAAACAAGGTTAACAGTTCTAAAACCGTCAGCAGCAAGAAGCGCGCTTGAAGGAATTGCGGATTTTGCGATAAATAGGATAGGATAGGGCAGTCTACACGCATCAGAAACCAATTTAAATATTCTATTCAAAAGAAGTTCATGCAGACTCCCAGAGCAGTATTGACACTATTGATAGTAATTATGTCGGTTTTTTCGGTAACGTTCGCGTTCCAGATGACTGATTATCTCTATTCAGGAGAACACATAACGACGGTAACCTATGAAAATTTCACTCTCAGCGGAAGCTCTTACTCACTTGTAAAGGTTGGGGCAACTGAAAATTTCATATTAAAGGATGGGAATCCGCTTATGAATGAATCGGATATAACCACAGTTCTGAAAGCATACTACAAATCAAAATATTACCCGACAACCGCACAGATAGAGGATATTAAAGGTCTCATAGATAGTTACAACTCAAGCAGAAACGACGGCGGAAGATGGAAGGGAAAGGAACAACTGGCATGCCGGGATGTTTTGCTTGTCTCGGGAATAATCAAATATTATGGAAAGCCGCTCTTGTGCAGTGAAACGGACATGAAGGCATGCAATCTCACCGCACAAATGCTTTATTATTCTGCACCATACGCTGAAGGAATAAGACAGACAATGCCTTACCCGATCATGTATGATGCCCTGATAAATTTCACACTTGCAGATAACAAAATAGCAGACATTTTAAACAAGACTTTTTGGTACGTAAATAATCTTAATGATGAAAACTCAGTCGAGGTATTCGGCTACATAAAGGATTCTATACCAACAATAAAGGCAAAGGAAAAAGTAGTTGAAGAAACAATATTCAGAATGCCCAAGTTAGAAAACAAAGAGGACAAGGCTTTGTGCATAAAACAAAACTGCATGGGATTGTGCCCGGATCTGGATTACAATTCTACAAAATTAGATATATTGGCAACAACAGTTGCATCTGTGCTTGAAAAGGGAAAACCATTCTTTGAATATAAAAGTCTTGGTGCGGCACTTGCAAAGAGCACTAATGATAGGATGCATTTCAAAGAGGCAACTGAAAAAACAGATTATTATTCCAAAATGCTCGCGCCTAAGAAAAAGGAGATAAAAGAAACTATAACTTCAGCAGATGAAGCTGCAGCACTTGTTGATAATTCCTCATTCAAGACAAAACTCGCATTGTTAAAGGAATTAAATGACAAAATAAACAAAAGCATAGCTGAAAAGAAGATAGAAACTCTTGACAGCGATTTTTCGCAATTCGCATTTCTATTGAGTGCAGTCAAAAACGGAACGAACACAACGATTGCACTCTATAATGAAACAACGGCTGTAAGAGATGAGGCAGTTACACTTATGCTGCTTGCAGATACAAACGGGGAAATGGACGGAAATGTAAAGGCACAATTTGAATATCTGAAGAACAAAACTGCGTTCCTTGAAAGCGGATATAAACCGGGAATGAGCCCTGAGAAATATGTATATTATAAAGAAGCCTACACTAACCTGACTGAACAGGAAATAGTGCCATTCATGCAAACCCAACAGGAATTTGTCGCATTTTCCAAATTCCGCTCTTTTGCAAGAAAAGTGAACAACGGAATAATGGAGATGGCAACATCATCCGAATTCGTAAAACCAGCCCAACTTGCATCAAATGCCTCAAACATTCCTCTTGCGATCTCAATAGTTTCATTCTTTGCATTCACCTCGCTTGCGATGTTTATGTTTATAATAATGAAAAGAAAATCAAAGGTTATTGGATTAGGCGCCATATTTATACTCCTGATCGTAATCGGAGGGATCCTTGCATTTTCAGCAGAAACTTATTTCTACTTTTCCAAGACATCTGTTTCCGCGGATGTGAACGAATTTGCACTTTCCATGACGGATGAAAAGAACGTGACAATCGCCATGCAAACATCCGGAGCATCTGGAGAAACAGCGGACAATATGAAGAAATGCGCAGCAGAATTGGAAAAGGCGCTCAAAGGAAACAACAAAACAGTAAGTATGAGCGAAGGCGTGTTGCCAGGCGCAGTAAACTCCACAGCTCCATCATTTATATTTAAATATTCGCAATCCGGGGATGAAAAATCTTCGTTCTCAGCGATTTTCGACAAGAAAGCGATTCTGGTGGGAGATTCCGCGTATTACAGAACCTGCCCGATAGCGTCTGTGCTCAGATAATAAATGCAGTAAAATAAATGCATTAGGATA
>DUGF01000033.1 GCA_013331535.1 Microcaldota archaeon
GAAAGCGGATGCAGGATGAGATTTGACATTGCAAAAACATATTTTTCAGTCCGCCTTAGCCATGAACGCGAAAGAATTGCCGCACTGGTAAACAACTGCGACGTGAAGGATGGCGAGAAGATTCTCGCATTATTCGCTGGCGTAGGGCCGTTCCCGCTAGTGATTGCGCGGAAGAACAAGGGCAAACCATTGAGGATTGCGGCAATTGAAATGAATCCAGATGCGGCAAAATACATGAAGGAAAACGTGCGGCTCAACAAAATGGACGGAATAATTGAACCGATTGAAGGAGACGCGCGTAAAGTCGTGATGGACCGCTTTCGAAATTGGGCAGACCGCGTGTTAATGCCGCTCCCGAAAAGCGCGCATGATTTCCTTGATGTTGCATTTGCAGGGGCAAAGAACGGCGCAATAGTCCATTTCTACAGCTTCGCAGAGGAAGAAAAGGCATTTGAGGACGCGAAGGAAAAGGTAGATAACGCCGCGAAGGAAGCAAAAACAAAGGTTGAAATTCTAAATCAGAAAATAGTCCGGCCATATGCACCACATATTGTGCAGACGGTTACTGATTTCAGGGTAATTAAAAGTATAGGGAAAACTACAAAACCAAAACAATGAAAAAACCACAAGACCAAAAAGGTGAAAATATGCCGATACACGACACTAGAGTTGGAACAAAAATGCCTAAAGCTGAAGCAAGAACACCAAAAGACGGATCTGAACAAGCGCGCGGAGCAAGGCCAACGATTAATACTCCGAATCCATCAAGATGCGCGATGGAACTTCCAGCAATTAAAGTAGAACCGCCCGCGGGTCGAACTAAAACTCCGCCAGGCATACCAATAGAAAAGCGAAAAGAAGAAGTAGCCACGGCTATTGCAAGGGCATTCACCTCTACTTATTGCCAACATGCAGATCCTGAGGAAATAATTAGAAAAGACAGTGAACGCGGGGAAGAGGGAGCATACATACGCGAAGTGGAAGGGGAATTAACAGGCATCGCACATTCGTTCTTAAAGGAAATGAGCGGGCACAAAATCCAGATGATTGACCGGGGATTTTCTGAAGTTGATGAATTCATAACAAGAATGGGTTCTGCATTAGCGGATGGAATAAAATTAAGAAGAACCGCACGAGAGCTACGGGAAGCCAAACAAAGACGCAGCGGGACAGAGGCATATTCCATAGATCCGTTCACTGCAATGGGAAAGGCATTTCAGATAGTCGCAGCAATGAGCGTGAACCCGCAGAAATTCGCAGAAAATCTTGACAAGATTGCAACTAAAACGAACGAAATTGCAAAACAAAGAGATAATTCTGCTGATGCGATTAGGTTTTGTATGGGCAAAGAACTAGAGAGAATGTTGCAATGATATCTAATGCGCGCAGCATTGGCTTACCATAGTCCCAATAAAAGCGAAACCAGCAGCGAAACTATAACTCCAGCGGTAATCGGAGGAAGCGCAGGAAGAACAAGCCCTTTNNTTCCCAAATCAATTCTTGCTTCTTTTTTTACCTCTGGAACATATTTCCTGGAAGTAATCGTAAACGCCAGCTCTTTCTGAATCATGAATTTGGCCATTTCAACCATGTGCTTTGTTTTCAGGACCGCAATATAGTCATACACTGACAAAAGAATAAGGAAAAGAACAGCAACTGGAAGGCTGAATGATGAACCAAATATCGCTCCGGCTCCAGCAGTAGCGAGTATTGCCGCAAGATTTTTCACAGATTGAACGAAAAATTTGAGAATCGCAAGTGCCAGTGCAAGCACTATTCCAAAGAGCATGCTTTCCCCATAAGGAAACCAGATTCTAAGGAGCGAGTAAAACACGAGGGACGACGCCGTAGAAATAAGCGCAAATTCCATTAATCTGAAAAACAGCTCACTACGCACAAAGCGGATTACAAACATCAAAAAAGCCGCACCCGCAAGCGCGTATGCGACGAAATAGACTGCATTAAGCGGATCCTGAGGTTGTTCAGTTATCACAAATGCCTGCACGAATGGATTTTCCTTCATGTCAAAAAGCAGAACCGCACCGGTATAGGTTCCGAGTATCTGCGCGATAACGAACATTGCAAGAAGGCGAAGGATAAGGTCTTTCATGCGTTTATGTTTCGCACCGGAATTAATATTCCTTCCTATCGCTGACCATCTTCACATGCCCGTGCTCCTTCTCATATAGATCTCCCTTTCTTAGAAGCTCGGTAATTATGCGCCTTGCGGTCTGCGCGTCAATATCATAAGATGCAGCATCAGAAATTACTTTCTCCACATCCGCACTGTCCTCGTTCTTTAAGTGTTCTCTTATTATGTTGAGAATAGTTTCTGATTTCTGGAGTTTGTCCCGCTCGGATTTCGGCTTTCCGGTCGCAACAACATCGACGTCAAATGCACCAGTAACTTTATCAGTCATAATCTGACGCATGACATATCTCATTAAATCAATTGCAGCATCTGCATCTTTTTCTTCAACCAGCTGACTAAGCCTTATTTTGGCATTAGCCTCAGATAATCGAACCAGACCTTCCAGGTATCTTGGAGTGATTGCGACAGACCCCACATCCCGTCCCATATTCCTCAAATCCACATAGAATTCCTTTATTTTTTCCATAGCTGGTTGGGTAAGTAGTGGGTGTACATTCCTGCGCGCGTATGCAATATATTTTCTGAGAAAATCCACTGGAACAGATGGTTCGTTTTCCTGCAAATCCTTTCCCATATGGGCAGAAAGAATGTGTGTTGCAAGTTTTGCATCTTTTTCAGGATCAAGAACGTCTATAATTGGAAATATTAGATCAAATCGTGAAAGCAGGGTTGGTGGAACATCAAACTGATCTGCAAGGTTCCTGTTCTGGTCAAACCTACCATATTTCGGATTTGCGGCTGCACAGATTGCACATTTTGCGCGGAAGGTCGCAACTATTCCTGCCTTAGCAACGGATATTTTCTGGGATTCCATTACTTCGTGCATGGAAGAACGGTCTTCCTCTTCTATTTTATCAAATTCATCCACTCCTGCAAGTCCACCAGAGGCAAGAACAAGTGCACCTGCCTTCAATGTCCACCCTCCTTCGCCAAGCTCGTCCTTTTCGGCAGACACCGTAAGACCAGCTCCACTGACGCTTTTTCCACTTACGTAAATACTTTTCGGCGCAATGTCGACAACACCCTGAACAAGGCGGCTTTTTGCGATACCTGGATCACCAATCAAAAGAAGGTGAATATCATCTCTTATCGGGGCTCCGCCCTTCAGCGTCTTTCCCTTTGTTCCTCCGAATAGCTGAAGCGTTAGTGCCTTTTTGACTTCATCATGTCCGTAAATCGCAGGAGCAACCGAGGAAATGATTATCTTATCTATATTCGGATCTTTTGAAATTTCGAGAATTCTTCTTTCATCCTCTTCCGTGATTTCAATCTCCTCAAAATCCCGTTTCATGCTCTTTACATGGATTACCTCAATATATCTACTGAATATCATTTCCTGTTTGTTGCGCGTTTTTAATGGAGGTTTTAGACGTAGTATTCCGGAAATTTCTATATTTTCACCAGGGATAACTAGATTAACCAGATCGTCTTCCATCCATAGTTCTATTTTTGCAGCTGGAGTTCCACCGCGAACCCGCTCGAGAAGTTCCTGCACTTCGGCTCGTTGTATATCAACGAATTTACTTTCATCTTCCACCTGTTTGAGAGCGAATTTCTTGCAATCATCGCATCGTTTGGGCGGAACAAAATTCTTTGTCACCAGAACACGCAGTTCAGAATCACAGAGCTGGCACTTGTAAACCGCGATCTTCACCCGATGCATGATATCCGCACGTTTTGTGACTACGCCCTTAAAAGAGACTACTTCGTTAATGCTCTTTGAACCGAGTTGTTCAATAAGGGCATTATCTGCAAACGGAAAATTGAGAAACCTTACATGAGGGATGAATTCGCCACCAGCACTAACTGCAGTTCGCAATTGTTTTATCGCTTCTTCTGCTGCTTCAATATACAAGTCTGGTTCTTTCACCAGACGGTCTGCATGTTCGTGATCAAATTTCTCGAATTCCAGATAATCGATAACAAGAGAGCGTTTGTTTGGATAGGCACGCGCTACTTCGTTAATCTGTTTTTTATAAATAGAATTGAAGAAATCGGAAAAAACTGCAATAACCGGCGTGGGATCTGCTTTCTCCATACGAATCACTTGAAAATTAGTGGGGAGTTATATTAGAAGCGAGCCTATTAAAATGTTGGCAAGAGCAAACGGGCAAATAGTATTGCAATAACCAACCCTACAAAGATAAATGGCAAAAACGGAGGTAGTTTGGTGAAAACCCATATGTTTTCCAGCTTGTGTTTCCTTATTTTTTCCACTTGATATCGTGTCAGCAACCTTCCAAGCTTGTGTTTTTCAACATCCTCCTTGTGCATAAATTCCAGTGCAAGAACATCTTCCTGCTCCAGGTCATCGTAATGGATCTTTTCGGCCATGCTCTTGTGGATGTGCTCTTTGTAAGAAAGGAAGAAAATTGCTGAAATGAACATTACCGACACTATGGCAAAATAAACCGGGGAGAAAATCGCGGAACTGGCGAACATATAGGAAAAAAGCGCATATGGAACCAAAAGAAGGAGAAAATGCGGTTTTGGTTTTATTTGCTTTTTTATCACATATGCACCAAATCTTGCCATAGTATAAAGTGAGAATAGAACTCCTGCAAAGACCAGAACAGATAAAACTAATGGGAAATTGAATGGCATGGCTGAAAGTTGAGGATGTAATGGAAGCAAAAGTGCGATTGATGCAAGTACGAAAACATCTGCTGCGCCAAGCTGGCCTACGTGATAGAACACAAATCCGATTGCACTTATAAGAACCGCAATTCCGATTCCGAATAAGAACAACTCCTGATTGAAAAAGAAAATGTTCGTGGCAAATGCGACGATAAGAAATGCATAAAGCACGTTGTTCGGAATGCTCTTGTTGTTGAATAAATCAAAATAGGTCGCTACCGCTGTGCCAACCAGCGCGAGTGCTATTCGAACGGCCTCTCCTGGAATTGGAACGTTTCCGAAAATGAGCTTTTCTATCATATACGCAATATTAAAGAAATAAAGGATTAAAAACAAAAGCATGGCAGAAACCGGAGAAAGAACGATTGCTGAAAATGAGATTGTAGTTATACGACTTGGGCACAGATTGCCACGGGATGAACGGATTTCCACGCATGTTGCATTAGTATCGCGGGCAATTGGAGCAAATGAAATATTCTATTGTGGACAGCACGATGGAAGTCTTGAAACCAGCGTTTCTCGCATTGTTGAGAATTGGGGCGGAAAATTCGGAATAACATACGAAAAAAGTCCGGCTAGAAAACTGCGGGAACTGAAAAAAGAGGGTTACTGCGTTGTTCACCTTACGATGTACGGAATTCCGCTCCCGGAAGTCTTGAGTTCAGAGTCTTGGATCTCGAAACGCGAAACTGGAAACGGAAAACTAGCAGTAGTTATAGGAGCAGAACAGGTCCCCCGCGAGATTTACGAGATAGCTGATTTCAACATTTCGGTCACGAACCAGCCGCACAGCGAAGTTGCCGCACTCGCAGTTTTCCTTAACGAAATAAATGAAGGGAAGCCGCTCAAACGCGAATACGCAAATTCAGAGCGCTTTGCCGGTGGAAGGATAGGGATTGAACCAGATGAGAGAGGAAAGAATGTGAGAAGGAAATAGTCGAGACCGACAAACGTTCTAGTCTCTGGATATACTGAACCAAATAAGTAATGTCGATTTACGATCATTGGTTTTATGTCGTTGGTTCAGTATGTCAGGAACGACGAATCGTTCCTGAACATCTGCAAGTTCGCATCAGCGAACTTGTCTGATACAAAATGCATTGCATTTTGTACATGCTCATGAACGGATTGCCGTTCATGACATAGATCGAGCCGTCTTCAGAAGCGTTAGCTTCTGGAGAGATAGTGAACAGCAGTTCACTAGAACTTTTTTTACTTGGCTCGGGATATTGTATTAATTTATACAAATTTTGAGCACAAGAATACAATAATTGTATAAAAACATACATTTAAATAATTAATGCCCGAAATACGTTTATGGAAATAGGAAGTAGGACATTGATGGACTCAATAATCGAATTCGACAAGTATCTATCAAGAAGAATGAGGATAATTGCCATAGGTGGCACCGCCCTGACGCTTCTTGGAAAAAAGGCTAGCACCAAAGACATTGATTTTTGTTTCATTAACGAAGCTGATAGAACTGAATTTACGCGTATTGCCAAACGACTTGGATATGTATCAGAACCGCCATCTAAACTAATCGGACATGGTCTGGCAGTAGATATCTACTCTAACGGATATATTTTTTGCGTGCAGCTCCAGCCAAACTACGCGGAAATATCTGTAAAAATCAGAGAATTGCAAAAAATAGAATTATACGCGCTTAACCCGGTTGACCTGGTTATAACAAAAACCTCCAGATTCAATGATAGGGATCGGGAGGACATTATAACAATTCTCAAAAATTACGGCTTAGATCAAAACGAGTTTGTTGAGCGATACATAAAGACGATGGAAAACTCCATGGTACGAGATGCAAAGGATAATCTGCTTGTTTTGTTTTCACTTATTGACAGATATATTAAGGTTGACAAAAATGCATTTGAAATAGCAAAGAGGTGGAGAGATGAATGAATTTAAAAAAATTTTTGCTAAACATGGTTATGCTCTTTTTGAACCGGAATCCATAGAAGATGCGATAATTTCCGCAATAAAAAATAGGGAGATAAGATACACACTTGGCATTCCGATTGTCATAGAAAATTCAGATGTAAGCTATGAAGAACTGATAAAAAGGGCAAAACATGCCGGCATATATGAGGAAGTCATATCTATCCTGCAAATTACTTCGCAAATAATAAAAAACAAAGAAAAAAAACGGGCGATTGCGCGCGCTATTGGATTAAAAAAAACAAAAATAAAGAATAAATTTGATAAAAAGGAGTTTGAACAGGTTTATGCCGGATATACAAGAGTGCCACATGCAGTCGGATTCGCTTCGGACATAGCTTATGCTCTTTCGTTTTTGTTCGCCCCAAAACAGATAAACATCATTTACAAACTAAAAAATGGGGAAAGACTGACTAAAACAGAGCGCGAGTACTTCAGTCGTGTGATTAAGAAAAAACTGATTGCCATAAAGGAGATTGCGGGCTTAGCGGTAGAATTGACATCTAGGATATAGATGTTGTTATTTGTAACAGATTACTTCTTCTTTGGTTTTTGCGCGGATGCACCGGCACCGGTTTGTTGCGGAACAACTCCGGGCGGATTGAATTTTATCGTTGGCGGAACAATTGGAGGAGTAAGCGCAAACACACGAGAGATAAACACGCTGTTTATGGAACAGGTATAATTAACTGCATTCAGAATCTGTTCTCCAGAAACCCCGCCAAAACTCTTTTGTTTTTTCCATTCTTCGTATGCAGGCTTTGATTCGGGACCGCTAAAGATGGCCCTTCCATGAATACGGATAAAGCTATTGTCTGGCATATAAGTAACCAAATAATCGAATGAAACCTTAAGCGCATCCTTTTCAAGCACTGCGTCCACGAAATTTATGTTCGTATTCAAACCCTGTGGCATTGCACTGCTGACCTTTTTCACTTCCGCAGATTCAAAATCAACGAGTTCTAGTTTCATAGTATCAACCTTTTCAAAAATACTGATTTAATCTTCAGAAGTTAGATTTTAATGTTTATCCAAAACGCAAAACCCGAAACGCGGAACTCAAAACAGGGATTATCTTGGGGATGGAATATAATCGGGCGCCCCTAACGGAGCATTTGAATATGGCATGCCAGCTCCTGCAGACGATGGAACTGAGAATGCATTTACTCCCCCGCTTTCCCCAANNAAGAAGAATATAACGCCAGCCTCTGGCCAAAGTGAAAATGGTGATGGCTGGTATACGGGATGAGAATAGAATGGAGGCGCTTCGCTTCGTAAGAATGTCAATACCCCAACATGAGTGGATTTCGTAGTATTATATCTAATGGAAACGCCGGCAGAACCCTGTTCTGCCTCAAGATCGGTTCCTAAAATAGCATTTACAGACGCCCTTCCCTTTCGTATCTCCATACCTGCATAGATTGCTCTTTGCTTTGCCTGCTCTTCCCGCTCTCTTTGGGAGAATAGGACATAAGCCTTGAAATTTTCTGCATATTGGGCAAACACAGCTACATCAAAAGATGTCTGGTCCCCCATGAAATATCCTGTCTCCGCAGTGTATACTCTGAATTTTCCATTGAATTCCTTATTGATTTTTCCTTTTTCTTTGGAAAACCATTCCCATAAGGAGTTCTGAAAAACAAGTCTTTGCACAGGGGTGAGGTTTTCGACTTTCGCTCTACCTTCCTTCAACTTATCCAGTAATTCTTCTCCGATTGGAAGATTCTTTCTGGCAGCTTCGACCATGGCGTTTCTCAATTCTTCTGGCAATTCAGAAAACTTTCCTTTTTGCAAAGAAGCGAGATATTTGGATTCTTTGGTATGTGACCCGGCAGCAAGTTCACCGTCTTTTTTATATGCTTCATCAATCACCTGTTTCAGAAGCCCATATTCCAGAGCACTTGGGGGATTGGCATCTACACCACGTTCTACTGAATCAAAATAGCGCTTATGCAATATGTTTTCGGTAACAGAATCCCATACTTCTGTTGGAAGTACGTTGTGGATATATCCTCCGATTTCAACAGCATCACGATAGGTAGTATAATTTCCTTGCAGTTCATGATATTCCTTTGCATCCTCCAGCATGGAAGAGTAAACAACCTGCGCAGCCTGGACAAACTTTCCTTTGGTGAATAATTCCCTTTTTGCCGAGTCGTCCATGGTTTCATATGCCATGACTGCGCCAGCATCAAAGGCAAGACGCTTTAGCCAAAAGCCGTTAAGGAAATCAAAACCAACCCCTGCACCAACCACGCCCATTGTCTGCGAACCTGCCAAAGAGGTTGTAATCGGAGCGGATAATGGAAGAGATGCGAATGCCCGGACAAAACCAGTATCCCAAGTGTAAAGAACCCTGGAATAGATGTTTTGTACTCCCGTATCTTTCCACTGGTCAATCCATCTGTCCCCATCTTCTCTTGTGAAAAGATTTGTTTCCAGGGATTACGATCGAGTCACATTAACTCCAAGATAATAATTGTTAAACACGCTTCTTACTTCAGGAGCATATTTTGCTTTGAATGCGCTCATCAAAGCGGCTGCATTTCTCGGATCCTGACCGGTATCACGTACAAGCGTGTTGTAATCTGCCTGCATCTGGTCAATCCATGACCTTCGGCTTACATCAAATCTGGCAACAGAATCCATTCCACGTAGAAACCCTATTCCTCTCCAAAATGTACGGTCATAGTCCGCAGATTCCGGGTCATTGTCACGCATCGAAAATTGTGGAACGATATGTGCAAGACCTCCAAGTAAGAACCGATTTTGCCCTTCCGTACTTCCATAAAGGGTAGCTGCAACTCTGTGAAGACTTTCCACAGATCGCTGGGCTTCCGAGGTATCATCAAGTGCCTGCATCAGCGCAGTTTGCTCAAAGTTTGTTGCCATTGCCTCGTAATATAAACCGCCACCTGCACGAGTATGCTTTGACTGATCCTTGATAAAGACTCCGGCACGGTAAGCTCTCCTTGAATCTTCTTTTCCTATTGGAAGAAGGGCAAACCCTCCGCCGGCAGTTATCTGCCATGCATCATCTCTTGAAGTCACAAATCTTCCAGTGAAAACAATATCCTGAACATAATGGGCTCTACCAAGTTCTACACCCCCGCTTTCGGTTACTTCCGGAAGCTGCAATGTTTTCCCGGGTAAAGAAACCTCGTAAATATTCGTCTGGCCAAGTTTTTGCACTGTGTGTCCGCCTGCAAGCGTGAACTCTATGAGCATCGGCTGCATTGAAGACGTTGAACCTGTTTTTTGAAGCGCGTCTTTTTGCTTGTTTAAAGAAGCGATCATCATATCTGCATCGGTTATTGCCTGCGTGGCCTTGTCTTTATCTGACTGGTTTCGTGAAGGATTATCAAGAACTTCCTGCGAAAAGGATTTACTGTCATTGAATTTTGCGATTTGATCATCTAAATCTTTCGTCGCGGAAGCTGTGGATACACCCCCTCCGAAAAGGAATGGAACCGACTGTGCATGGGCAAGAAGTGCAGTCTTACCAATATCTGCTGCTGCCACTCCGCCTTTGCGGTCTAATTCGGTTTCAACATTCCAGGCATAGGTTAAAGGAACGGAACCAAACGGCTTGTCATGGTAGCCTGCAATATAGTTGAAAAGTTCCACGAAATCGTTTGATTGTCCTTTTAATTCAAATATCGTTCCTTCCTTATCAACATAGAAATATCTCCAGTTTGTCCAGGATTTCCCTTCTTTGGTTTCTTCATTATTTAGATTGAAAAGAACCGCGCCTGGATTTTCCGGATCCCATACTGTAAGTGCAGTTGATATGATCCTTCTTTTTGTTTCAATGGTATCAGTGGTTTGAATCCCTGCTGCAAGACTATCTAAATCAAGTTCATGCTCCTTGTGCATTACACGACCTAATATTGGAACCTTACCAAGTGGCAAGCCGTTTGCAGATACGCCTGCGAATGTTCTGCCTTCCTCTGTTTCTGAAGCACCTAAGGCTACGCCTCCGGTTGGAGTTATATATGAACCGATTAAGCCCCCGCCGCGGTCCTCTGAAGTTATAACATCCCCCATGGTTGTCTTTGAACCGGCTGGCTGTGTGGATTGCGGACGGATTAACACACCACCTGCTGCCCCGCCACCAACCATTTTTCCGGAATAGCCTGGCTTTTCCCATTCAACAAACAGGCGCATGGTTTCATTTAACAGGCGGGTGCTACTTAGCGGTTGGATATAAACGCTTGGCAGGAACGAAGGCGGAATGAGTGATGGATGTGCAGGATAGAGATAACTGTACAATGCCGCTCCAACCACGCCAGCCTGGGATGCAACTTCGAGTGCAGTAAAACTCGGCAAAACAACTGAGCTCTGGTAGGATGTTGGCGTTGTGGCAACTCCACCCAACGTAAATGAGGGGCTTGGCGGAACCGTTATAAGAAACATCGGCAGCGGATATGGCGGATAGGTTGAAGTTCCGCGCGGTTCTGACTCAACAAGAGAAAGTTTATAATCTGGCGGAAGCGAACGAATATCGTGCGGAGGGGTCTGATTTATGCGCACGGTTCTGTCAAGAAGGGTGTAGCGATCATACTGCGAAAGCAACGCGGGAGTAAGGCCCTGTAAATCCGAAAACCATCTGTCAAGACGGTTGATTATTCGCGTAACATTGCTGTCCTGCAACTGTTGCGGAGAGGTTGCATCAAAAACAGGCCTTGTGAGCGTGTCAATGCTTGGGGCAATTGCCACCGAAATCTCCTGAAAGAACGCATTTGGATTATTATGGCATATTTCCGCAATATGCGCAAGGGTTTCGAAATACTGTGCAACAAGAAGCGGATTGAGATTTGAAAGTCCATAGAGCCTTGCAGCATTCTGCACAATAAGCTTTTTCAGTAAAATTGCCTCTTCCGGGGTTCCGAACACGTTGTTTTCGATTGCCGTGTGGTAGAATTTTCTGAATGCAACTGCAATCATCGGATCAAGCATTGCAATCCGATCGTATGCATTTCTCTCGCGGTCGGACATTCTCATAAATTCTTCTGGCGAGGGCATTGCATATGGGTAATATTCCGTTGTCCATGCAACCCTTGCATCGCGAACAGAATCTTCGGAAAATCTTTTTGCGATTTCTTCCCGCACTGCCTTGACAAATTCATCTGGAGACAAGGTTGGATTAATTCCCTGAAATACATTACCAGCAGCGCGGTCCAATGAAAGAAGATAATTTTTATAGAGTGTGAAAAGTTCTGCATTTCTTGAAACAGTATAAAGATAGGTTGCAAGCGAAGCATCATCCGAGTACATAAGATTGTAAGAAAGGTTGAGATGACTAAGCCCGGCATTTAATGCTGCAATCATCTTTTCCGGGGTTTTCCTGCCTTCAGTCCGCAGGTTGAATTTGTTTAACCACTGTTCTACTTCGGTGATTTCTTTCCTTAGTGTATCAAGTTCTTCTCGTTTGCTAGTTTTCCCTTCTTCGGTGGTTGGAGTTGAAATTTCAAGCTCGGCAATTTTGTTTCTGACAAATGCCAAACGACCAGATATATCAGCAAGGCTCTGATTAGAAGGAGTGGTTTCGAACCGCGAAATAACCTCATGCATTTTTGGTAAAGAAGTTGTTACAGGAGCC
>DUGF01000036.1 GCA_013331535.1 Microcaldota archaeon
TTGGCTGTGCCGGCCTGTCTGAAAATGCTTGTGCGGCCTGAAACACCCCATCTTTTGCAAGCGGATTTGATGTTTTGGATTTCCCGTGCTCTTCGATTAAACGAAGCATTATTACTTTTGGGCACTCTCCATGCAAATATGAGATCGTTTTACCATCTCTGATTACTCCGTTTGGTCGTGCAAATTCAACCATTGTTTTTGTTTGGCGGTCAGAACGATCAACTGCCGTTAGGTCTGGATCAGCACCTGCAGTAAGCAATAACGTGACAATCTCCTTGAATACTTCGTGCGTACGGGGTTCCATAATTACTTGCACTACCCTACCAGCATCGTATTGATCTACTTCAACACTTGCACTACCTGCAAAACCTGCAGCCCAACCTAGTGCGTTTCTACCATCACTAGTTAATGCGTTTGGATTTGCGCCTGCTTCCAAAAGAACTTTTAGTATTTCTATTTGCAAATGACCAGTAGTGCGCCCGTATTCCATTGCGTTCATGACAGCATGTATAAGCGGGCTTCTACCATCATAAGATAGTCTTGCATTGACTAACTCAGGAGTATGCGACAACATTGCCATAACTCCTTCGGCATCAAAAGCCTCTATCTTCCCATAAAATTCCTTTTGAACTTTTTCTTCAACCATATCTATCACCAATCATAACTAATCATTCGGACTATTTAATATATTTTAAAGAAAAACGCAAGAAAACCGAAAAATATATAAAGATTATTCGGTAGTTCTGCATATATGAAACTAAACGAAAGGATAGATAAAAAGGATAATGAACTGCTTACCCTGCTTTATCTTAATTCCAGAATGAGCTTTACCGCAATGGGCAAAAAACTCAAACTAAGCGGCAGTGCGGTAGAAAGAAGGCTGAGACTGCTGGAAAAGAGCAGGATAATATCGATCCTTTTTGCAGATGTAAATTTCGCAAAACTCGGTTTTAAGGCATACCGGCTTTATTTCAAATTTGACGTGTTCGACAAAAAAACTGAGAATGATGTGGTGAAACTGCTGGACTCGTACCCAGGCACATTATGGAGGGTCGTATGCGAAGGGGAATACGACGTGCTATGGCGCATTGTTGCACGAAACGAAATGGAAGTTGAAGATGCAATGTCCGCGCTTCTCCAAAAATTTGGAACCAAGATTGTGGAAAAAACAGTAGTTACAACCACGTACCAGACATATCTCTCATGGAATAAGGCATTTGAAAGCGAGAGGCATCCGGAACTGCCAATAGAAAGGATAACTGAAATTGAAAACGTGGATGAGATAGACCACCAGATACTTTCCATGCTTTATCAGGATGCGAGGACGACGACCGTGGAAATGGCGAATAAAGNNAGTTTATACTGGGATATACCGCATGGTTTGATTCGCGAAAGCTTGGATTTGACTATTACAAGATATTGATCGGGTTCAGGAATATAACCAAGGATTTGGAAAAAGAGTTCATTGAATTCTGCACAGAAAATGACAATGTTGTTTACCTGAATAAAACGATTGGGAGCTGGGATATTGAAGTCGATCTAATCGTCCGCAACAATCTGGAATTACACGAATTTACAAGAGAGATAAGAACAAGATTCGGGCATATAATCGGAAAACATACCTTCATATCCATAGTAGAGGATAGGATGCTGAATCCTTTGCGTGGAAAACCCTGATAAACCCGCAAAGATTTTTATTTCCTTCTTCGCCTTAAGGTACCAACGATTTTTATGACATGGAGGAAACCGAAGAGGTTTCCGACAGTATAAAAAATTTAGAGGAATTTTTATGACCACAAGAACCGAAGAAGATTTCATTGGAAAGATTGAAGTTCCTGCAGATGCGTATTATGGAGGATTTGCTGTGCGGGCTGCCGGGACATTCAAACTTAGCGGCATGCTGGTTCATCCTGAGATAATAACCGGGGTTGCGCTGATAAAGAAAGCCGCGGCTGCAACAAACAAGGAACTCGGAAAGCTTGATGGAAAAATGGCAGATGCGATAATTCAGGCTGCGGGGGAAGTAATTGATGGAAAGAAAGAGCTCCGCGACAGCTTTATCCTGGATGCATTTCAGGCAGGAGCCGGAACCCCTCTTCACATGAACACTAACGAGGTTATTGCGAACCGAGCTATTGAAATTCTTGGCGGGCAGAAAGGAGATTATTCTATAGTGCACCCTAACAATCACGTGAACATGTCGCAGAGCTCAAATGACGTTACTCCGACTGCGATACGACTTGCGGCTCTGAAAATGGTGCAGCCACTTATTCTTGAGGGGGAACGATTAGAAAAGGCACTTCTAAGAAAGGCTGAGGAATTCGCCTCAGATGTTAAATGCGGAAGAACACATTTGCAGGACGCAGTGCCGATTACATACGGACAGGTGTTTCATGCATTCGCAGTGGCAGTGAGACGAGACGTTGCGGAAATAACAAAATCCCTTGACGAGATTCGGAAGATTGGAATTGGTGGAACTGCTGTTGGAACTGGAATCACATGCCATCCGAAGTTCAGGGAACGAATAATACAACATCTGGACGAATACACGAAATTTGGACTTTCCGCTGCTGAAAGCGCGATAGAAACAACCCATGCAATGAATCCGCTTCTTTGCCTTTCTGGCGCACTGAGACTTTATGCGATAACTTTGAACCGCATTGCGAACGATTTGCGACTTCTTGTATCCGGACCCAAGACCGCAATCGCGGAAGTAATTATTCCAGAAATTGAACCTGGATCTTCAATAATGCCTGGGAAAGTAAATCCATCAGTTCCGGAAGCAGTGAATATGTGCTGCTTCCAGGTTCTTGGAAATGATCATACGATTTCTCTTGGCGCGCAGAGCGGACAGCTCGAATTGAATTGGATGACTCCGCTGATTGGATATAATCTCCTTCAATCCCTGGAGCTATTGACGAATGCGACAAATATGTTCCGCGAAAGATGCATAAAAGGAACGGAATTGGAACGGAAAAATATCAAGAAAAATTTCGATTCATCGTTTGTTTATGCAACTGCGTTAAATCCGTATCTTGGATATTCGCTCGTCTCGAAACTGGTGACTGAAGCATATAAATCCGCTGGAGGAATTTCGCTGCGGGAACTTATACTGCAAAAAGGGTTCATGACCGAAGACGAACTAAAACGCGTGCTTGCACCTGAAAAAATGACCGGGCCTACGGAAGTTGATAAGGAAATAGTTGATAATGTAAGGGAAAGAATTAAGTTGAAATGAAAAACTAGAATTATTGTCCTTTCAAAACCCTTCCGACAATCTTTCCAGTTACCGTATGCGGCTTGAATGAATCATCAACTTTGCATTCTGGATTTATCTCCTTTGCACAGGAAACATATTCCACATGAACATTAAATTTTTGAAGAGAACCTGGTGAAGCAGAAAACCCAAGCTCTGCCTTATCGGAAAAGCTCTCTCCTGAAGGGACAACGAATGGGGAACCTGAATCCACAAGCTCTGCAAAAATCGCGTCATCGGATTCGAGTGAAACCAGGAAACTTTTTATGCTCACATTGTATCCAAAGCCATTGCTTACATTGAATGCTATGACAGTTGTGCCACCGGTTGAAATATCCCCAGTGGAATAAACCTGAAAATTACATTGCATTGTTGGACCCAAATTGCAGCCTTCGGAGATGATATACGATGGATCCGCAATGCCGCTTGCAAGAAGCGCACCTATAACAAGAACCAAAAACAGAAGTGCCCAGCCATAAGTTGTTACGTATTCTACGGCGGACTGGCCGCGCGAATAATTGCTGCTTGCCGGATTACTGCTCGTCGATTTCAAAAAATCCATAAAAGACTAACAACGGTTAATCTTTTTAATGATACAGTAAGTAATCCGTTCAGAACGCGAAATTCAAAACGCGAAACAGGTGAACACATGGCTTATGGAGGATACGGTTATTTGGACTTCAAATATTCGCCGACAGATGATGATTTCATAGTTCTTTTTTGGGCAACTGGAAGCGTGCCAATAGAAAAGATCGCCGAGGCAATAGCCGCAGAATCAAGCGTTGGCTCATGGACAAAACTGGCAACAATGAATGAAAATGTCTGGACACATTATCGCGCAAGGGTTTTCTGGATCGGAAAGGTCGGAAAAAACAGCGGATTCATAAAAGTCGCCTATCCGATTGAGCATTTTGACACTAAAAATATAATGCAATTCCAGGCTTCAGTTCTGGGAAATATTTTCGGGCTGAAAGAGCTGGAGGAACTTTACGTATTTGACATATCATTCCCAAAGGGATACCAACGGCAGTTTGGAGGACCGTTACATGGGATAGAAGGCATCCGAAAACTTGTTGGAACAGAAAAAACACGACGCCCTCATGTTGGAACGATTGTAAAGCCAAAGGTCGGGCTTACTCCCAAGGAATGGGCACATGTTGCATATGAAGCATACTCTGGTGGTCTGGACCTTGTAAAGGACGACGAAAACCTGGTGGACCAGAAATTCTGCGGATGGGAAGAAAGGCTGCACGAAGTCGTCAAAGCAATCGATACAGCAAGCGGGGAAACCGGGCAGAAACATCTTTATTCCTGCAACATAACCGACAGATATAGCAGAATGGTCAAAAGATTAGATTACCTCAACAGCCTAAAACTCCAGAAACACATAATCGTAATGCTTGACGCATATGTAATAGGTATGGCCGCACTTCAGGACATTCTGGATATTACCAAAAGATATGGATTTGCAACACATGGACACAGGGCTGGTTTTGCAGCTGCGAACCGTGGAAGTTACGGAGTAAATTTCCAGATATATGAGAAGTTTTATCGCCTTCTTGGAATAGACCAGATGCACATTGGAACAGGAGTTGGAAAAATGGAAGGCTCACCGCTTGTGATAAAACGACTGCATGATATTGCGGAACAACAAAAACTTGCTGAGAAATTTTACTTTGGGTCTCTTGAAATGGAATTTGCCCCGCATATCAAGCCAATGCTAAGCATCGCATCCGGAGGAATTGATGCCGGAAAAATAGATGCGCTTGTAGCCCTGCATGGATTGAATACGAATATACAGGCAGGTGCAGGGGTGCATGGCCATCCGGGGGGAACACTAAAAGGTGCTATATCTATGAGGCAGGCAATAGATGCAGGAATGCTTGGAATTTCTTCTCCGAAATATGCTAAAACACACTCAGAATTAGCACAGGCATTGAAAGTATGGGGATATTCTGATCCAAACGAGATAAAAAAAGCACTTGAATACGAACAGAAAAACGCAAAAAGGCTTACGGCACAGGCAATGAAAAAGGGGAGAAACGGGATGGAAACAGGCGGAGAATGAGGAAAGGAGCATCTTTAAAAATTCACTCCCACAAGGTATTGACAGAATAATTTTACCTTAATTTAAACCATCACTGGGTGATTATAAATGACAATAGAAACATGCGAACGATGCGGAAAGCAGACAGTAAAACTCAGCACGTGTAAATACTGCAAAAAGAAAATGTGCGTAAGCTGTATAAAGAACACAAAAAAAGTTGCGAAGACAACCACGGTTCATATTTGCAAAGGATGCTGGACAAACATGAAGACTAGAAGCGAATACAAATCCTACAGATCAGCAGTGGACAAATTACTAAGACCCCAGTTCAGAGAATTTGGGGAAAGACGATATTAGTATTGAGGATTTTGATTACCCGCACTCAATGCAGAATTTTCCTTTTTCTGCGGGTTTTGTTTCTATTGAACTAACTTTTCCTATTTTTCTTATTTCATCCAGCAGATCCGGGGAAAGACCTTCCTCGAGTGAAATCGTTATACTTGGTATTTGCGCATTCTGGGCCATTTTATTCTTTGCCTTGTACTGACGAAGCTCTCCGATTACCCGGTGAAGCGGCTCCATGCGCCTTATTATTGCTTCATCAATCTCCTTTGGCTCTGGCCATTTTGAAAGATGAATGCTCTCGTTTTCCTTTGCACCGAAGAATGAATGATAGATTTCCTCGGAAATGTGAGACAACACTGGCGCGACCAGCTTTATTGAATTCAGGAGAACATAACGGAGAACAAACTGCGCGGATTTCTTTGCGGACTTCGCGCCTTCTTCCTGGCTCTCATCATAAATCCTGTGCTTTACATATTCAAGATAATTATCGCATACTTCGTGCCAGAAGAAATTCAGGAAACC
>DUGF01000048.1 GCA_013331535.1 Microcaldota archaeon
CGCTCATAACTTCGCTGTCACAACTGTCTCATCTCTCATATCAGATGCGGCGGCAAGAAAGGCAGGGGGAGAAACAACAATGTTCAGCCCTCAAAGATTATTGCAAGGAAAGCCTCCATCTGCTTCAAATACAGAACCTTCTCAAGATTCTTACAATGCTCTGACGCTGGAAAATGAATACTGGGGTTCCGGATATGAAGGAATAATCAAAGTTGAAATATATGAATCAAAAGATGAAAAAAGCCATACATGGCATAAGGTAAAACCTGTAAGCGTTGAATTCAAGGATTCCAGCGGCAAAACTAACTATCAGCCTCTCAACACCATAAATGGGGATGATGTTCTAATGCCAGCCTGAAAACTAACTCATTATTATGATCAAATTCTCTAAAAAAACTCTGGCAATTCTAATAATCGTTGTTCTTAGCCCTGTACTAGTACCGCTCCTATTCCTTGCTGGTTCTGCTCTAATGGCAGGCATATACTGGTCGTTTGGTTATTACGTGAACATACCCGGATGGAAAATGGGGCAGATCGCGGCTGAAAAAGAATCTGTGGAAGAATGTGAACTTTTAAGAAAAACATGGTACTTTGGAGGCTTTGACAGCGGTGATATGCATCGAAGCGAGTGTATTCATACCTACGCCTCCCTCACCCTCGATCCTCTGGCCTGCGAGCTGCTTCTTCCCTCCGACTATGGCTGGAGCTGTTTGGGGGCGTCATCTGAAAAGAAACCTTGTCTATTCGATTTCAAAGATCCCCCAGAAATACGTGGAAACGGAATTATTGCGCCAATGTCTCAATGTATTAATGGAGATAATATAATAACAAACAATACATGCTGCAAAATAGCACGCATTGCTTTTTATGAAGAAAATACAAATTGTTCTTCTCTGGATGCGCCGCAAAATTTTATTGACCAGTGTCATAATGAACTTGCTGTAAAACTGGGAGATGGTAAAGAATGCAAACTTATAAAGAATGATAATATAAGAATCGGGTGTGAAATACGTGTTAAATATAAGAAATAGCATTGCTTATTAATATATGAAACCTTACCAGTCTGCCGCCAAAACCTTGCACTTNNAGCATGGGGGTGGCGGAGTTTGAGCAGACCGGTCCGGATACTTTTGAAAGGAAAGAATTTGGCAAAGATGCTATTAACTCTCTCAACCCCTCCCTCCCTGTGTGGGTTCCAATACATGGGAGAAAGGCAAGCGAGAAAAGCAATACAATAAATGAACTTGCATTGCAGTTGAGCTTGAAAGGTCAACAAGTTATCACTGTTGATTGGCACGAAGCTGCGAGAGATAACGATATGTTAATAGGAGAGCTGGCAGGCGCAAGCTGGATTCCGTCCGTCGGAGCATGGGTTGTGAACCAATTAAAGGTCGCTGGATTCACTGGCGATAAAGTAATTGTTGCCGGACCGAGCTGGGGATCATTCGTAGCCTATGAAATCGGCAGTGGCTTCAAAGAAGGTGACGATGGCAATGGATTTGGCATTCAGGCAATCGTTGCCATGGATTCTCCTCTCGATGTGCTTCCAAATTCTTTCCAATCTTCCAATGTTGTGTTCAATGACGTATCGCGCGTGTCATGGTCGATAAAAAGCAGTATTTTTGGTTCTGATACAAGGTCAAACACTGCACATGTAAATTTCGAGATAGTTCCTCCATCCGAAATATCAGAACAAAGTATTTTCATGCCCCCAATGAACAAAATGCTTATCGATACCGTTCAGGCTTATTTCGGAGAGCACGGATATGCGACTTCTTATTTCTCTAACCTTATCGCTGGAATGGGAGATGAATCTCTTTCGGTACTGAACATCAATGATCTTATTGACGGTAAAACACCTCAAATAACCGTAAATCCTCATAAAATCGATGGCACACTTCCTATAACATTACGAGAGGCAGCTGGCCCGGAAGGTACATACTGGCAGGCTGTTCCAGTGAAATTATCCAATCCATGATTGTAAAATTTCATGCGGTATATTCTTCTTATATTTGTAGGCATAGTTTTAACACCTTTATTCTTGTATGCGTCTTACGGCTCAATACTCTGGATTCTTGGGTATGAGTTTTCGGAGGGACCTGATGTACTTGCAGAGAAACTAATCAATGAGAAAAGACCGGCAAAAGATTGTTTTCTTTACCGCACTCTTGATTTAGGACCAAGACCAACAACTTATGAGCTTCAAATGGAATGCGTATACGAATACGCCTCCCTCACCCTCGACCCTCTGGCCTGCGAGCTACTTCTCCCAAGTGACTATGGCTGGAGCTGTTTGGGGGCGGCGAAAGAGGAAGGAGATATATGTAGCATCAATTACGGCAAATACGTTGAATGGTGGATTGAATCGGTTTATGAAAATCCACAAAAGGCTACATTGCAAGAATGCAAACAAGGACTGGTTAGTTCTGAAAAAGGAAAAAAGTGTTGTCATATTCTTTTGCTCACCAACGAAGAAGATGTTAATGACTGCTCAAGATTCAAAAGTGATTATCAATTTAATGATCTCTGTTTATCACAACTTGCGGCAAAACTCAAAGATCAAGAAGTTTGTGATAGCATTGTAAATGAAAACGCAAGAATCATTTGTGAAATCAGAGTGAAATATAAGAAATAGTATTGCCCTATTAATATATGAAACCTTATCGGTCTGCCGCCAAAACCTTGCACTTNNGAGCATGGGGGTGGCGGAGTTTAAACCAAAAGAAAATGGTGAATGGGTTAGAAAAGACAGTACAGAGGTAAAATCTCTCAACCCCTCCCTCCCTGTGTGGGTTGTGGTGCCGGGGAGAAAAGATAATCCGGACAGCAATGACATGAAGGAACTGCAGTTGAGATTGTTCGATCTTGCGGAGGGAAACTACCAAGTTGTTTATGTAAATTGGGAAAATGCCGCAAATGACATTGTTAGAATTTTAGGGAAGGATATAGGCGATCTGGAAGACGCCGAATGGACACCCGCAGTCGGAAAATGGGTGGGTCGACAGCTTCTTGCGACAGGCATGAAACCGACTGATGTTAGATTTATCGGCCCGAGTCACGGATCATTCGTGAGTTTCTTTGCCGCAGAACACATGCAAAGTGAGTGGAAAAAGATTCATAAAGATGAAACTGGCAATGTTGGAGCGATTGTGGCTCTGGACAGCGCCAAAAACCCAGTGTTCTTTGGAGCTGATATTCCTGAAGAAAGGATAGTTTTTTCGAATGTTGCAGAAAGTTCCATTGCTTTTCACAGCAGTGTTTTAGGATCGAAAAACAGGGCATTTGGAGCCAATCGCGCAGTCACTGTCACATCATCGCACATCGATCCTTTCAAGGAACACGGTTTTGCAATATCAATGTTTGCAGACATGCTTGCGGACATGAAGTCCGGCAAAAACAATAGAATCACTCAATTTTTCAGGCTTTCGAAAGGAAAAGGCATTTCCATTGATAGCCTGCCCGATGCAAATGGATATGACGCGTGGGTTGACGTTCGCACGAATGTGCTTGATACCCCCGACGGTCCGTGGTGGAAAGCCCAGGCAAGCGCGCTAAGATTCCGAAATGCTGATGGAAGCTGGTCTTCTCCGATTTTTGATCCAGAAATTGAGCGCAATGAAATGTTCATTCCTTCATCCGGTCCGGGTTCCTATCTCCCATAAAAGAATTATATGAGAAGAATACTTATTGCCATTGCAGTTGTCATAGCAATACCTGTTGCAGCCATTTTTATTCTGCTTGTACGTGCCTTTGGTTTGCAGGTTATGGGATATCCAGTTGATATTTCTCCATCAGAACTGGCTGAAACAATAGTCAGCGAAAATGGAGACCCATTGAAATGCAGAAAGTTACAGCAGACAGTCCCCACAATGGGACCTTCGCTCACAGAACAACGGATGTCATGTTTTTTCAAACTGGCACAATTAACAAGAGATCCCGCTATTTGTGAATATCTCCTCCCTTCCGACTATGGCTGGAGCTGTTTGGGGGAGGTGAGCGGGAAATTATTTGAGGAAGAGCCATGTTCATATTCAAGCGTTCGTGACCGTGTGTATTGCAACAAACACTTTAGCGAAGGTGAACTTGCCTTGGATCATCCCCAAATGGAAAATTGCGATTTATATACTCGAAAAGATTTAAGAGAATGGTGTCATTATCAAAGAACATTCGCACAAAAAAACATTTACGAATGCGGCGATATAACTAATCCGGTCGTCTATGATGATTGCCAATACTCATACGCTCTCAAATCGGATGATATTAATCTCTGCTCCCCCATTTTAGACCCCTCCCGCCGCTCCTTCTGCGAGTTTAGGGTTAAGATGGCTCTAAAGTACTCCGCAAAATAGTTGACTTCTCGTCGATTTATTATATTTTTCAACATGGATTGACGGTCAATCCAATCTGATCTTTTTCTCGCAGTCGGGAGGAAAAACAATGAAGAACTCAGTGGCGCTCTGTATTTTAGCGATGACGTTTTACGCCCTGGAGATAGCTTTGACTGACTGGAAGCTCTCAAAGATATCACCGAAGGCAATAACTTTATTCTATGCCCTCGGAGTGGCAACACTCGCGGGAATCAATCTGATCTTCGCAAAGGAGATAAAGTTCCCGCAAGGAACAGAGTGGGGCTTCACTGCGCTCATGGTCGTTGTTTCTTTCGTTGCCGCGTTGGCCCACTTCGCGGCAATTCACAACGGCTGCGGGGCAGTTATGCTTACGATGTTTTACTGCCTCATGCCGGTAGTAGCCTCACTGTTCTCGGTTCTTTTCAAACTGGAATCGCCGGACTGGAGGACGGCCGCCGCGTGGATTCTTGCAGTGCTTGCCTTGTATCTCGCAAGTACCGGCAAGACAGGCACGGGTTAGAAAGAATGATGATTGCGAGATAAACCCACTGGCACTGCCAGTGGGTTTAAAATGCCATTTGCTATTGATATTTTAAGTCTTAATACAGCGAAACACATTTTCCCTTTACACTAGCCCTAACTAGGATAGAATGCACGTTCAGATGGCAGGATTACTTGATAGAATATCGAAGCATTTGGCAGTAAGCAGGATTGCCCATCCTCCTGTTGACTTGCGACAAATCGAAAATCAGCAACAGATTGCAGAAAATCTAAAAAATATTCAATCGGCAGCCATGTTCAACGTTTTCCAATGCGCAGAGATGTATGACTTGGCATATCCAGGCTATGAAGGTGACTCAGATTACTATCTTGAGAAAGGAAAAGCTGGAGACGTTCTCTATCTTGGAGTAGGAACTGGTCGTGTTTTTGCACCATTGGCAAGGCAAAATCCTAAAGCAGTGGGGGTGGATTCTTCTTCAGAAATGATTTCATTACTCTGGAAAAAAAATCCAGACATTAATGGCCAAGTACTGAAGGCTGATGCATTAAGTATTGATCTAGGAGCAAATAAATTCGACGGGGTTATTGCTCCATATTCATTCCTGCAATTATTTGATAAAGAAGATATGGGCAGGCTACTGACCAATGTTCACAAAACTCTTAAATTAGGTGGAGTATTTCACACTGATACTTGTTCTCCATTCTCATTTCCATTTAAAAAAAAGGGACATGAGGTGAGTATTAACGCAGTTTCTAAAGGTACTAGAGTAGCCATATATATTATTTACGACCATATTATGCAAACCATGAAGGAATTGGCTGTGGTAAGCAGTGGTGGTGAAGATAAAGTTCTTGAAATGAATTTGTTCTATTATTTTCCGCATGAATTATCTGAATCATTAACTAACGCGGGATTCGTGGAAGTAAGAATTACAGGAGATTACAAAGATGAAATCTTCGACCCATCGGAACATGAAGTTGTGGTTTTCGAAGCCAGAAAGAGTTGAAAATGCAGAAAATGTTTGGATGCTAAAATAAACTTGCATTTGGGGGTTAGAGGCATAGAATTCGACAAAATGGTCAATAGCAAGCAGAAAGACACGGCTCCTGCCGAGAAACAAGTTAATAATGGAAAGCTAACTGTTACTGTCATTGTTGCCGCATCGCTGATTGTAACAGTCGGTATGACGTATGTGCTATACACAACAATGCAAGATGTTTTTCGCGCTGGCATAGACGAACGACTGAAGGGATTGGCTGGTGCCGCATCTGTGAGCTTTTCGACTAAAGAACTGGACATTATAGGACATGAGGAAAGCGTAGGCACGCCAGCCTATGAGCAATCAGTCATTAAACTTCAACATATAAGACTTCAAATCCCTAACATTAGGTTTGCTTATATTTTTAGACAAACAGATGACCCTAATACTTTAGAATTTGTTGCTGATGCAGATTCCTTGCATCCAGACCAAGAAGTTGATCTAAACAAAGATGGCATTATTAATGATGAAGATGCGCTGGCATATCCGGGCGATCCATATGATGTTAGCGAAATATCAGAACTCAGAGAAATAGCATTCAAATCACCGGCTGTCGACCGTGAGTTTGTTCAGGACCAGTGGGGTATCACTTTGTCTGGCTATGCGCCGATTCGTGATCCTAATTTGCCAGAAAAATCGGCGAAATATGCAATAGGACTAGATCTAGAAATCACTCAGTTCTGGAAAATGGTCCAGCGTATAATAATTCCATTTATTGGTTTTTCGGTATTTCTTTTCCTAGTGATTGTTTTCCTTGCTTTCTCGCTCCGCAACCTCTGGAAACGCCAAGTCCATCAAATGGCCGAACTCGACCGCCAAAAGGACGAACTAATAGGCATCGTGAGCCACCAGCTTGCAAGTCCTATTTCTTCCGTACAATGGAGTTTACAAGGGGTATTGGACGGCGACTTCGGGCCGATAAGCAACGAGCTTAAAAAACACATGGAGCTCGACAGCAAGACTACCGCCAATCTTCTCGATCTTGCGAAACTCCTGCTGGATGTTTCTCGCATAGAGCTCGGGCGGCTAAAGATGAACAAGCAAAAGCACAGCCTGTCCGAGTTCTTCCATGAGATAATCACTGTCATCGAACCGAAGGCCAAGGAAAAGAACATAACCTTCAAGCGCTCTATCCCGGCGTCACTGCCTGAAGGCATGTTTGACAAGCGCCTTACACACATGACTATTGAAAACCTTCTTACGAACGCGGTTAAATACACGCCGGAAAAGGGCAAGGTTGAGTTAACCGTATCCGTGCGCAGCAGTGTCCTGTCATGCATAGTTAAGGACACCGGCATCGGCATCCCCAAGAAAGACCAGGCGGAACTGTTTGGAAAGCTCTTCCGTGCAAGCAATGTCCAAAGCATCGAAGGCAACGGCTTTGGGTTGTATGTCGCCAAAGGCGCGATAGAACAGCAGGGAGGATCCATCCGGTTCGAGAGCGAGGAAGGCAAGGGAACGGCATTCTTCGTGGAATTGCCTGTATAAGCTATTCAATAGAATCCCGAATTTTGGTATAATATTCGCAATTAATCCTTTTCCCCGCAAAACATATGAGTCCTGCCGCAGCACAGCAAAAGAAAATACTGATCATTGAAGACGACAAAGGAATAAATAACGGCCTTCAAATAAAATTCCAGAAGCTCGGATTCAAAACAGACGTGTGTTTCGACGGCGAGCAGGGGCTTAAAAAAATGAATGAGGAAACTTTCGAAGGGATAATGGTGGATTTGATGATGCCGATCAAAGACGGCTTCGAAGTTTTGTCGCAAAAAGGCGGAACAAAAAACGGCTCAACACCGATATATGTTTTGACCGCGCTCGGAAGCGAGAAACAGGAACACGCAAGGAAATTGGGGGCAAGAATGATATTCAGCAAATCCGACCGTTCGGCGGCCGAGGTGGTAAATGAAATACAAAAGGATTTGGCGCTGAAAGCGTGATAACCTCCTGCCCCGATTTTTGTAACTTACCAGTAACATGCCGACCATTGAGACCACTAAGAAAATCCTAATCATAGACGATGATGAAAGCTTGGGCAGTTTGCTCAAGCAGAAGTTAAACAAATCCGGAATGTCGGCGGTTTGCGCTTCCGACGGCGGGCAGGGGCTGGACGCCATGAATAAGGAAAGGTTCGACTGCATACTTTTGGACCTTAAAATGCCTATAAAGGACGGTTTCGCCGTCCTGAAATCCAGGAACGCGACATTGAATGCCGAAACGCCAGTATATGTCCTCACGTCCTTGGACGAAGATAAATGCAAGCAGGCGCTCGAACTCGGAGCCAAAGGCGTAATGAATAAAATAGAAATTTCCCCTGCGCAGGTGGCAGATAGGGTCGCTAAGGAAGTGGCTTAACAAACTTAGGCTATTAACCCTCTCCCGCCGGGAGAGGGTCTGCCGCATCGGCCGCAGCCGATGTGGCAGGGGGGAGGTCATAT